>JAAXWU010000033.1 GCA_013334855.1 Chlorobaculum sp.
CGCGCCGGTCTGCAAAGCGCCGTGAACAGCGGCGGCAGCGCCCGCCTCGCTCTGCATCTCATCGACGAGCGGTACGGTGCCCCAGATATTTTTAACATCGACAGCGGCCCAGGCATCGGAGTACTCCCCCATCGGAGATGCCGGTGTGATCGGGTATATCGAGATAACTTCATTGGTGCGGTAGGCGACGTGAGCAAGGGCTTCGTTTCCCTCCATTGTCTTGAATGTCCGGGCCATACGATAAAATACTGGATTATGTTGTTGGGACTGAGATCCTCGACAGGAAAACCCCGAAGGCAAAGGAAAAGTTACTGTCGCAGGCAAGAAAAAGCGTTGCCAGCGCTTTTCAGGAAAAAAAGAAACTCAATATAGTTAAATTCAGCAGACTTTTCATAGGGGTTGATCAATCAATGCGCCTGAGTTTGTTTTCGGCAGCAAGGGTTGGCCTCCTTCACCGAACGCCAACATGTAACACAAATCCCTGTAAGGAGTTATAATCATTGGACAAAAAAGACCAGGCCATCATTCCAGCCCCTGAACCTCGCGAACAGGTCGTCTATGGCCGTAACGCCGTTATCGAGCTGCTGCAAACGAAACCCGAGAGCATCGAAAAAATTTACCTCCAGTTCAACACCGATCATCCCAAACTCAAAGAGATCGTCATCACAGCCCGGAGGCTGAAGATTCCCTGCGGCAAGGCGAGGATGGAGAAGCTCACGCTGATCGCCGGTACCGCCAAGAACCAGGGAGTATGCGCCCTGATCAGCACCCTCAACTATTACACCCTCGACGAGGTGCTCGCCGCGCCGCGCAACAGCTCGCCGCTCTTCGTGATCCTGGAGGGACTCGAAGATCCGCATAACGTCGGCGCGATCATCCGCACCGCCGAAGCCGTGGCCGCCGACGCGGTGATCATGATCGAGGGCAAAGGCTCGCCGATCAACGCGAGCGTGCACAAGGCGTCGGCGGGGGCGCTGTCGCACATGCGCGTCTGCAAGGTCAAAAGCCTCGTCAAGACGCTCGACCTGTTGCGCGAGCGCGGCTTCAGCGTCGTGGCCGCCGATATGGAGGCCGAGCACAACTACACCGACATTGACTGGAAGCGCCCCACGGTGCTCGTGATGGGCGCAGAGGGCAGCGGCCTCGGCTCGGAGACCCGCAAACGCTGCGACCGGATCGTGCGCATCCCGATGGCCGGCTGCGTCGAATCGCTCAACGTCAGCGTCGCGGCCGGCGTGATGCTCTACGAAGCGATGCGCCAGCGGCTGGGGTGAGGGATGTTGTGAAGGAAATGGCGGTTGCGGACGGATGCAAAGCATGAGTATTTTTTCATCAAACCAGCCAACCTCCTCAAAGGCTGGCGATCCACCAAAACCACAGACGACAACGCTCAATCCGCCTTCCTGCTTAAGTCGCTATGGCTGACGGTCAATGCTGTACAGGAGGAGGTTGTGGCGACTGTGTGAGATAAACTGAAAATGGAAATGGCAGAAAGGGAACGGAAGCTACCGGCTAAAAACTGCTCTTATCCCTGATAATGCAACTTTATAGTTGCATTATCAGGTTATTATTGCGATCATTTAATGATTAAAGACACTATTCACTCCCCTATGAATAAATCGGTAATGCTTGCTGATGGCCCCGGATGAGCACCATATCGATGCCTTTCTCCTGGAGTTCCGGCAAAAAAAGAAGATTTTCGGAGTTCTTTTTCGTGATGACCGGGGTAAAAATCAGCAGTCGCTGCTCGATCTGGAAATTTCTCCGAAAGAGCGCGAGATAGTGCTTGACAACCTGATTGTGAAAGACTATGTGCGAGGTCCGCTTGAAGATACGCTGAATAAAGGCCCTGAAATGTGGGAATTCGGAAAAAAGGTCAAAGGGCGGGATGTTTACATCAAAATCACCATGGGCTTCACAAACAGCCGCGTCATCTGCATCTCTTTTCACATCGCTGAATATCCATTGACATACCCATTACAATGAGGTGACACCATGAAAAGCCCGATCACAGGAGCCGACATGATTCTGAAACGGGAACAGCGGAGCATGGTTTTCCGAAAAAAAGAGTACCCTGTTCAGTACCATTTTTATTTCTGCCCCGACAGCAAAGAGCAGTTCACCACCACCGAACTCGATGAACTCAATCTGATTCAGGTGTACAATCAGTACCGGGACGAGTTCAACCTGCCATTTCCTGAAGAAATCCGGAAGACCAGAGAGCTGTATGGATTGTCAGCGACAAAGATGGCCGAGGTGCTTGGACTCGGCATCAACAGCTACAGGAACTATGAGCACGGCGAGGTTCCCAACGAATCGAATTCGCGTCTCATTCAGGTCGCGCAAGACCCCGAAGAATTCTGGTCGATCGTACGCCTGGGCGGTAGCATAGTGGGTAAACAACTTGATAAACTGAAATCAAGAATCGACCACCTGATTCAGCAGAAAAACTCTTCGACCTGCGTCAATCTCGAAGAGTATCTTTTTGGCTCGATGCTGCCGGATGAATTTTCAGGATACAGAAAGCCCCGGCTCGACATGTTGCGCGAAATGGTGCTCTATTTCGCCGAAAAGGTAAAGCCCTGGAAGGTCAAACTGAACAAGCTGCTCTTTTATGCCGATTTTCTGCATTTCAGAAAAACCGGCTTCTCGATGAGCGGAACCAGATATTGCGCGATTCCGATGGGGCCGGTGCCGGATAACCACCAGAGCATATTCGAACTTCTGGAAAAACAGGGAGCCATTGCCATAGAGTCACAGGAGTTCAGTGAAGGCGGTATCGGTGAACGATTTTACCCCGGAAAAGATCGGGGATTCGATAGCGGGCGTTTTTCGCCCGAAGAGTTGAACACGCTCGATCTTGTCAAAAGAGAGTTCGGCAACTGCACGACAAGAGAGATCATCGAAATCAGCCATGCGGAACCCGGCTGGATCGATAACGTCGCCAATCGCGGATTGATCAGTTACCAGAAGTACGGATTCGATCTGAAAGGATTATAACTGCTGTCCCGAAACGTCCCGTCCCCCAACGCTTTGTTGGGCAGCTCGTCGATTCGGAGCCTCCTTGGCAGATCACACAACGGACTTACCAGGGTATGCGGTTCCCGTTGTGCAGTAGCTGACCGTGCGGGAACTGATCCCGGGCGATGGTCACGAGATTGACGACCGTGCTGGCGCCCTGGTCGACCTCCATCGGGGCCGCCTGGGTTCCGAGATCGGTCTTCACCCATCCGGGATGGGCGGCGGCGACCGCAATACCCTTGCTCGCGAGCGTCCTGGATTGCATCACCGTCAGCATGTTAAGCCCAGCCTTTGAGGTCGAGTAGCCTACAGCCATGAAGGTTGCAACCTGATCCCACGCATTTTCTGCATTGCCGATTGAGCCCAGCATTGAGGAGTGGTTGATTACCCGAGCGTCGTCGCTGCGCGAGAGCAGTGGCACAAGGGCCTCGGTGATCGCGAAAGGAGCGATGAGGTTGACCTCAAGGGTGCGGCGAACCTTGTCCGCATCGGTTGGCCTCCCGTCCCACTCAAGAGTAATCCCTGCGTTGTTCACGAGCACGTCGAGCTTGCCGAAAGTGGTTTCGATATAGCCGACAAGGCCAGCAATGTCAGTTGGGTTGGTCACGTCAAGACGAACAGTGTGTGCGTCGTATCCTTGGGCAACGAGTTCCGCAGCTGCCGCTTTCCCGGCCTGTTCGTTCCGCGCCGAGAGAAGCAACGTGTATCCGAGCGCACCCAGTTGCCTGCCAATCTCCTTACCCAACCCCTTGTTCGCCCCGGTGATGAGCACCACCTTACCGTTTTTTGTCGCCATGGTCTATCTCCTGTATGCCGCCTGAATTTGTTATCCCCGTCGGGCGAAAAGAGGCAGCTACCCTCACGCACGGGTCTGGAATATGGGTACGAATATAGTCAGCCTAACGCTTGGGCTCAGAGGCGTGTAGCGAAGCGGAGCGAGCGAAAAATGCGTCCGAGTTTACGGCCTTGTTAGCGCTCATTTTAAGCGCTCCGGCTTCTCTGCCTTTATCAATCCAGTTTCATCCACCGAAAGTAACACTTCCTGCCCAAACTGGACTTTAACTCCAAGCGCCTTATATCGCTCCAGCAAATCCAACATGGCACCTGCTTGCTCAATCTGAGCTTGCCTTTCATTTATTCTTGTTGTTGATTCGATTTGCTCTTTCTCTGCGTTTGTTTTTTCTAAATTCGCTTGGATTTGAAGGTTTTCGAGTTTTTTCTTTTTCCATTCGGGAATAAAGAATATAACTTTTTCAACCAGCTCCGCCCATGGGCGCAAATCAAGGCTAAAGAAACTAGAGAAAGAACCTTTTCTAGCCTGAACCAGTTGAATTTCTTCACTGCCACTGATTTCTTGAAGAAGAGCCAACAAATCGACTGTAAAACGCAACTGCTTTTCGATATCAGTGTTACCCTGACCGATCGATATCCCTATTATTCTTTCATTTTCTGCTGCGTTGTAGATGGTTTCATCAATAGGGTTGTGCGTAATTACTTCAATTGCGTGCCGGAAATTATGACGAAATCCCTCATCATAAGAATCAATCCAACGCAAATAACTAAACCCCAATAAATCAGATGGGACATCTTTCTCCCGGAGCACAGCCAAGGTAGGCTTTGCTTGGCCCATTGCCGCCCCGATCTCAAAATTAACGTATGTGCTTCGGCGATTGAGAACAGCAACTATGAAGTGCGCCTCTCTGATTCCCTTCATTACTGCATCTTGAATCGATTCCCCTATCCGTATTTGCTCGTGATCCACCCAAACCTGAAGCCCAAATTCTCGTAACACAGGAGCTATTTCGCCAAGAACAAAATCCTTGTCTACATGAGCGTAACTAAGAAAGCATTTTAAGTTTTTGGTCACGAATGTCCCTCTGTGCTTATTGCGCTAACGTTAAGCGTCACCCTGAGCGCGGCGGAGCAAGCGATAGGGTGAACGCTCTGGTTAGCGTAAATTTTCTTTTTCTGTTACAGGGTGCTTTTCTAGCTCTTTAGGCAGTTCCTCTAAAACTTCTGTAGAGAAATGAGTTAAAATTATTTCACCTGTAGTTTTTCGCTCCGTCCAGTAGCGACCTTTCAACTTCTTTTCAGGATTCTCTATAATGTCAAAAACCATTGATCCATCATGGGGAAGGCTTCTCTGGTTCAGGCTAATTCTTGGTTTGCTGGTGTAAATATATGCGAGTTGTTTTAGCTGCCGTTCATCATCAATATTGAACCCTTCGGAGATAGAAAAACTGTCCATTTCTCCTGTTTTCATTTTGCAACTAATGTGAAAAAAAGTCTGGTTCACGGTTAGCATAACTGGGATTGGTGGGACTCCTTGTTCTGTTTCGGGATTAATCCAACTTGAATAGATACTGCCGGTCCAAGTGCCATTCAGGTTCGGAAATGGAACAAGCCATCCGCGGAATATTTTAAGTTTCCATCCCCATTTTACAAATACAGCGATTACTAGCAGGTCAATACTCACAACCTTGGGGATTAGCCCAAAAAAATCTTTCACTTTTGAGAGGTCAAGATTATTGAGATAGGCAAGTGAAAACCATGCAATGGCAGAGACTCCTACCAACAGGTACAGAGAGTTCTTTAATGTAACATTTCTCATGATTTAAATCCAAAGTAGTTCCATGCAGCTTTCGCAAATGAGCGACCATCGTCGCGTGACCATTTTTGATTTGAGTGAAACAAATAGAAACAATCATTCACCTCAAGCCATCGTCCTTCATTTGGCTCTTCACCTTGAAGGTCATTCCAAATATGAATCAGCATTCCGCGAAGACGATCCGTCCATGTGGAATGGGCGAATACTGAATCTGGACAGTTGTAAGCTAAGCATTCCATAAAAAAAGATGGCAACTCCCGACATACCCCATCTTCAGCCATTTTGTTTTCAATGCGTTTTAGCAAACGAGCCCCTTTTTTGTATTGGAAGCCTGTTTGGTTATTCTTCCTTTTTCCGTTATCTAACTGCTGTGCAGGGTAGTTAACAATACTACTGCCATCAGTCTTGAATATCTTAGTGCCATCTCTCGATCCATGCTCCATGTAGTATCGAAAGCTAAAGCAGGGAACAACATCTGCATCTACTCGAGCCGAGCTAGAATTTATCTGTATCGCGGTAGATCCAGTGGTATCTATTTGATCTGAAAACTTCGCTTTCATAGCAGAAACAAGCTCTGCTCTCAGTTTCGATGGAGTCCAAATCCCTTCATATGGTTTTCCAGGCGTGTGGACTCCTTTTTTAGACTCTTTCCAGTATAAAACGTCCGTACATTCCACCGCTATATCCACATCGCTATCTGAACGAACATTGGTGTTATTGGCGTAAGACCCTTTTGCATACACTTTTAGTGAGCAATCATTGAAAGGTTCATGTGCATCTATCGCTTCGCGAATCATTCGCTCCGTTCTATCTTGTTTGTCCTTTTCAGTATCACTTGAAGGACCTGTCCATCCGGACAACTGATCTTCTAGACTCATGATTTATCCTTTTAAATCGCTAACAATGTTTAGACTGATCTGCCTGATTCTGAAAAAGCAGAAAGCTGCTTTCTGTATAAGACAACTTTAAAACCATAATCACAGACCAGCCAATTGATTATTTATATACAACTTATAAACATTAACAACTATATAAACCCGCCGGTTTATACAGATCAGTCTATACCGGCACTCCAGTCGAATAACACTTCCGCAAGCTACATAACGTTATCCCTACTTCAAAATATTTTACGCCATAAGAACGGAAATACGGTGTCGTCGAATAAGCGAGGTTCAGTGTTCCAGCGCGACGCTAAATTTTTTCCTGAGCACTTGCACTGAATCGCCCAGTAGTTCCCCTCGTGGATGATGGGAGCGGTGGACGCAGTGGACGCAGACTCGTGAGCGGGGTGGACGTTTTCGCCCTGTTGTCCTTGCTGTCCCTGAAGTCTTTTGAGTCCTTTTGGGCTTTCTGGTTCGCCCCTTCTTTCCTCACTATCGAAAAAATGTTACCTTGAAACTCTTTTGCTCGAACCATTTGCCTTGAAACCCATAAATCACGTTCTGCCATGAACATCCCTGACAATCTCCGCTATACCAAAGACCATGAATGGATCAAGCTGCTCGAAGACGGCGTGACCGCTGTGGCCGGTATCACCGATTTCGCGCAGTCTGAACTTGGCGACATCGTGTTCGTCGAAACCAAGCCGGTTGGCACGAAGGTCGCGGAGCACGGTATTTTCGGCACTGTCGAGGCGGTCAAGACCGTGGCTGACCTGTTCGCTCCGGTGGCGGGCGAGATCGTCGAGGTCAACGGCGGGCTGGACGATGCGGCGGTTGTCAACTCCGATCCCTACGGCGAGGGGTGGATCGTCAAGATGAAGCTGGACAACCCTGCCGATGTCGAAGCGCTGCTTTCGCCCACGGACTATCGTGCGCAGATCGGCGAGTGACCGGTTCTGGCAAGGTTTTTCAACTGAATCCAACATAGCACCATGCCTTTCATTGTCAATACCGATGCCGAGCGGGCCGAAATGCTCCAGCAAATTGGCGTCCAGAGCTTCGATGAGCTGATCGCCGACATTCCCGAGGAGATTCGCCTGAAACGGGCGCTCGACCTCTTTCCTGCGATGGGCGAGCCGGAGGTGAAGCACCTGCTCGAACAGATGGCTGCCAGCAACGCCGCCACCTGCGACCACGTGAGCTTCCTCGGCGCGGGGGCTTACGACCACTTCATTCCCGCCGCCGTCAAAACCATCTCGTCGCGGAGTGAATTCTACACGGCTTATACGCCGTATCAGGCCGAGGTGTCGCAGGGTACGCTTCAGGCGATCTACGAATATCAGAGCGTGATGTGCCGCCTGTACGGCATGGACGTGGCCAACGCCTCGATGTACGACGGCGCGAGCGCCCTGGCCGAAGCGGCGCTGATGGCGGTGAACATCACCGGGCGCAACGGCGTCGTGGTGGCGGGCAAGCTGCATCCCTACAGTCGCCAGGTGCTCGAAACCTACCTCGAAGCCGCCGGAGAGCGGGCCATCGTGCAGAACAGCATCGAGAACGGCATCGGCAGCGTTGCCTCGCTCGAAGCGCTGGTGACGTCCGGGGTGGCGGCGGTTATCGTGCAGCAGCCGAACTTCTACGGCTGCCTCGAAGAGGTCGAAGCGATCGGCGAGATCGCTAAAAAGAACGGTGCGCTCTTCATCGTCATGGCCGATCCGGTCTCGCTTGGCGTGCTCGAAGCGCCGGGCAACTACGGCGCGGACATCGCCGTCGGCGAAGGTCAGCCGGTCGGCAACGCCCAGAGCTTTGGCGGGCCGTACCTCGGCATCTTCACGGTCAAGCAGGCGCACGTGCGCAAAATTCCGGGTCGCCTCGTCGGCATGACCAAAGACAAGGATGGCGAGGATGGCTTCATCCTGACGCTCCAGACCCGCGAGCAGCACATCCGCCGCGAGAAGGCGACCTCGAACATCTGCTCGAACCAGGCGCTCTGCGCGTTGCAGTCGGTGGTGCACCTGTCGCTGCTCGGCAAGGAGGGCATCCGGGATGTGGCCAACCGCTCGATGCAGAAGGCGCACTACCTGGCCGAGCGCATCGCCGGACTTCCAGGCTTCGCGCTCAAGTACAGCGCACCGTTCTTCCGCGAATTCGTGGTCGAAACGCCCGTTCCGGCGGCGACGATCATCGGGAAGATGCTTGAGAAAAAGGTGTTTGCCGGTGTCGATCTCTCCGCATGGGGCGAAGATGGCTTGCTGGTCGCCGTCACCGAGAAGCGCATGAAGGAAGAACTCGACAGCTTCGTCAGCGAACTTGCCGCGCTCGGCTGAAAAGCCTCGCGAATAAAAAAAAGCCGCTCATTGGGCGGCTTTTTTTTATGCTGAAAGTGGGACATTTGGTGCCTGTGGGACGATTGGGAGGAAGAGTTCAGGACGAATTTTCCTGCGCGCCCTTACAGTCTCAGATCAGCCCGAGCTGCTCCAGCTCCGCTCGCAGGATCGCCTTGTTCGACTCGGCCATAGGCACGAGCGGCAGGCGGTAAACCTCTTCCACCATGCCCATCAGCGAGAGCGCGTACTTCACCGGCACGGGGTTGCTCTCGATGAAGTTCAGGCGGAAAAGCTTGCGGTATTTGCGGTTGATCGCACGGGCCTCGTCGAGATTGCCTGCCTTCATGGCGTCGATCAGCCCCTTGACCACCTTCGGCACCTGGTTGGCCGCCACCGAAATCACGCCGTCGCCGCCCAGCGCCATGAAGGGCAGCATCAGCCCGTCCTCGCCGGTCATCACCGAAAAGCGCTCCGGGCGCTCGTCGATGAGCGTCATGATCTGCTCGAAATTGTCCGACGCCTCCTTGACGGCGAGCACGTTCTCGAAGTCGCGGGCGAGCCGCAAGATCGTCTGGGCGCTCACGTTGCAGCCCGTACGGCCCGGCACATTGTAGATGATCACCGGAATCGAGACCGCTTCGGCCACGTGGCGGAAGTGCTGGTAGAACCCCTCCTGCGAAGGCTTGTTATAGTATGGCGCGACGGAGAGAATGGCCTGCGCTCCGGCCTTTTCGGCGTTGCGCGACAGCTCGACGGCGTGCCGGGTATCGTTGGTGCCCGCTCCAGCGGCGACCATCATGGAGTCACCGGCCTCATCGCGCACCGTGCGGATGATCTCCGCCTCCTCGTCATTCGTGAGGGTGGGCGACTCGCCGGTGGTGCCGCAGGGCAGCACGATGTCTGTTCCGGCCTCGCGATGGAAGCGCACCAGCCGCCGCATGGCTTCGAAATCGATCGATCCGTCCTCGTGGAACGGCGTGACAAGGGCTACGGCTGAACCTGAAATAAGGCGATTGGACATGAGAACTGCTTGATTCTAAAGTGATTGAAGGCCGCCACTGCTCTGAGGACACTGGGTCGGGAGCACGGTCGTTTCAGCCTTCACGATGAATTGAATGTAGCCAATGCGACGCATTATTAAAAAAACGTAAATTAAACAACAGGGCGAATTCGTGAAGAATTTGCCGGACAGACTGTTAACCACGAGCAAGAAATTATGGCCGATCTGACGAAAATTTACAAAACGCTCTCTTCGAAACCACTTCAGGGCGAAGAGCTTGACCGGTGGTATGTTGAAACCGTAGCTGGCAGGGGCAATGATCCTGTGAAAAGTCTCAAGCGGCGTTTGTTTGCAGAGCCTGACGGTCACCTCCAGATTTTGTTTTCAGGCTATCGGGGTTGCGGAAAAAGCACTGAACTGAACAAAATGGGGAGAGATATTGCGGAGCAGTTCCTTGTGCTGAACTACTCTGTCTATGAACTCGATCCGGTAACGGTCAATTATGTCGAGTTGTTTATTCTGACGATGGAGAAGCTCTTTGCATTGTCACAAGAGCATCATCTTGGTATCAGCAAGGAATTCCTCGAAAGTGTCAACGCCTGGCGTCAGAGTGCAGAAATCGAGAATGTTCGTGAACTGGCTGGAACAGCCGGGGCTGAAACCGGAGCTGAAGTCGAAGCAAGTGTTCCATTTATGGCCAAATTTTTCGCAAAGCTCAGGGCTGAGGCCAGGTACAGCACGATCAGCAAAAAAACCATTTTCCAGACCCTGGAACCCCGACTTTCGGATCTCATCAATCATTGTAATGACCTTATTCGCGAGGTTAAATCAAACCTTCCTCAAACAGGCAGAAAAGGATTGCTTATTGTCATCGAGGATCTTGATAAACTCATCCTCGAAAGAGCCGAGGAACTGTTTTTCAACCACAGTCCGATTCTTACCACGCTTCATTCCAATGTGATCTTCACGTTTCCGATTTCCCTGATACACCATACAAAGGCGAAGATCATCATCGATAATTTCGATCCGGTATTCGAGTTGCCGATGATCAAGGTTCACGACAAGGAGGGCGCTCCTTTCGAAGGCCGGGAAACATTGCGGAGCATGGTCGAATGTCGTATTGGAACAGAGTGTTTTGAGTCTGAAGAACTTCTGTACCGGTTGATCGATCTCAGCGGCGGCTGTTTGCGTGATCTGTTCAGACTGATTCGTGAAGCTGCCGACAATGCGCTCAATCACGATCGTGAGATGATTTCCGAAACTGACTGTAAGACGAGTTTTTATCATGTTCGTCGGGATTACGAGAATTCGATAGCCGAAAAAAGAGGTGCCGAAAAGCAGATTATCGTTTCAGTCGAGGAGTATTATGAGACATTGAAAAGCATCGCTCTCAGCGAGACCAAAAAGGTCGATAACACTGAAGCGGCGCTCGATCTCCGGCAGAACCTTTGCATTCTCAGCTATAATGATGAAGGCTGGAGTGATGTCCATCCCATCGTGCGAAGCATTCTCGAAGAGCGGAAGATGATTCCATGACGCAGCCTGAGGAAACAATCAGGGACGACCAGCGCACCTGGGCGGAGAGTCTTGAGAGCGCGGCGCGGTATTTTACGGATACGGATGGAGGGGCGTTCCGGTTTGCGGTGACCAGTGACGAGCTGGTGCAGCGGCGGTTCAATGCGGAGCTTCAGCAGGTGCTGCGCGGCAAGGAGACGCCGGTGCAGATTCACGACTGGTCGAAGGCGTCGCCGCCCGATATGTACCCGGCAGAGCAGCTCCGGCGCTTGAAGGCGGCCCGTCCCGAGACGAAGGGGATTATCTGCATCGGCCTCGAACGCGCCATGCGGGAGAGTCCGGAGATGCTGACGTTGCTTAACTTTGCGCGTGAAGCGCTGTCCGACGTTGGCGTGCCGATTCTCTTCTGGATTTCATTCCGCACCCTGCCGCTCATGAGCCGCTTCGCCATCGACCTCTACAACCAGCGGATCGGCGCGAATCTCTACTTCGAGCACGACGCCGAAAGCGCCGACACCGATGGCTTAGCCATGCGCTTCATCGCCCACGAAACCGTCAAGGCCAATCAGGACCTTCGCCCTCTCGAAGCCCGACTGAAGCTGCTGGAGAAGCAGTTTGACGAGTTGAAGAAGATCGAATCGCCGGAAAAGCTGGCTAATGATATTGTGCTTGAGTTACTAAGAGTGTATGTGCAGATTTCGGGAATGAATAGAATGGTTCAGTCGCTGATTGATGAGTATGGAATGTTGATTGATCTTGAGAAGCCGGGGAATTGTTTCGCTTTGGCTCAGGTGTATCATTACCTTGGCGATCTACAAAAAGCTAAAGATTACTATAAACGCTCATTGTCGAAATCAATTGAAATCGGTGACAAGTATCGTGAATCAATGACGCTGTACGAATTGGGGAAAGTTGCAGCATTATTGGATCGGTTAGAAGAGGCTGAATGCTACTATAAAGAGGCACTGAATGTATCAGTTGAGTTAAATGATAGGTATAAGAAGTCAATGGTATTGTATGAATTGGGAAAAATTGCAGCAGCAACAGGCCGATTGGAAGAGGCTGAACGATACTATAACGAAGTATTGTCAATATCAATCGAGTTAAATGAAAAGCATAAGCGGTCAATGACGTTGTACGGACTTGGGAAAGTTTTAGCAGCAACCGGTCGGATGGAAGAGGCTGAGTCCTGCTATAAGGAAGCATTGTCTATATTAATTGAATTCAATGACAGATATCGTGAATCAATGACGCTGTGCGAACTTGGAAAAGTTTTATCAGCAACCGGTCGGATGGAAGAGGCTGAGTCCTATTATAAAGAAGCATTATCAATATTAATTGAATTCAATGATAGGTATAATCAGGCAATTGTATTGTATGAATTGGGGAAAGTTGCTGTAGATATGAAACGATACAAAGAGGCAGAGTTGTACGCTGAGAAAGCATTGGAACTCCATCGAGAGTTATTTAGTGATAAATCAAACGTTAATATACCTGAACAGGGAATGGCGTTGACCGATCCCGATGAATTCATCGCTAACCTGAACATTTCCCAGCCAGAAACTCCTGCCGCTGAATCCTCTTCTGCTGAACACGAATAAATTCCATCTTCGCCTGGGAACGCCAAGCTCCAGCTTGGCATCTTTCTGCTGTTTCCATGGCATATTTTCATCACTATGACGTTGTTTTGCGAGTCGGAAAATGTTTCGACACTTGCATTGTGTGGAGCCTTCGGCTCCATTGCCAAGCTGGAGCTTGGCGCTCCCAGGTTTCACGCCGACCGGCCTGCTACGATCAGCTCTTCGGCAAACTGGAGTGGCATCACAAAACGATCAAAGCCGAATCATCGCTCGACTGGAAACTGCTCGCCGAAATCAAGGAAACATTTCAGGAATCCGAATTGCCGTTCAGAGCAGATGTTCTGGATTGGAATGATAGAACAGAATGATTTCGCAAGGCGATAGAAACATCCGGTTTTAAGATATTGCCGTGAATATTGATAGCTTGTTTCGCTTTCTATATCTAACGCTTAGGTGAGCTGACTGCGCGGCTTTTCGCGCAGTCGGCTCGACCGCAGGGTTAGGGGTTGCTTTGTGGAAACACTGGAGGAGGTTTCGATCCGACGATGATTTCCACTTTGTCATTAGATTTAGACATTCCTGACTTATGTTCATCGAGAACAACTCCTATGGAATTGAATGCCGATAACACCGCCTGCCTTGATGCACTGTGCCCATTAGCTATGCCAACACCGACCGTGCGCTCCCAGCCAGTAAATGTATGTACAGCAATACCTGCGTCTTTGAATGCCTTTGCAATATCCGCATGCAGTTCTGATGCCTCTGGATCAGAGCCGACGGTTTCAATCCAGATACCTTCCGGAATCTTCCCCTTCAGTGAAGTTACTAATACCGCATATTGGTTCGGACTCAGACGGCGCCATGCCAGTTGTACTTTTAGTCGTTCAGTTTCAAGTTGTGCCTTTGCTGCTTCGGCCTTTGCGCGCGCCGTTTCTGCTTCGTTTGATGCAATACGCTCATCCGAATACCTCTCACGTATTCCACCAATCCAGAAGACTCCAAGCGTTCCAACGAGAGCAGACACCGCGCCAACAACAAGAAGCACATTGGCCCATGTGTAAATTGCATTTGCAGCGGGAAGAGAAATATCAAACATGGACAACATGAACATCTTCTTTGTCATTGGCATCTCTCTCGTGTTGTTCTTTGGCACATGCCTTATCTCGCTTACGACATATCGGGCCGTAAAGGCGACGAAAATATGGTGGGAATGGAGAAGGACTCGGCATGCAACCCCTAACGTGCCGATAACCCGCGAGCAACCACGGCCAAATAATTCCGGAAAGCGGCAGAAAACCTGCTCCGTGGTTGCTCGACGGGTTCATTGGCTGGTTCTGCAGATTCATGTATTCCTGGAACATCTCTTATTCTCTTTACCCCGAGGATTGACTACGCGCATGGTGGCACGAGAGTGGATAGATGATATTCTTGACTACTCACAGTATCGCCCCAAAGTGATGATCGGCTAAATGAGTCGCTCCAGAATCTACTTTGTGCCTTGCAATGCCTGCGCCCAAGCCTCGTAATTGTCACGAAATAGAGTATTATCAGGTCGAGATTCAATAATGGCCTTAACCTCAGAGCTTCTCCTAATCAGGTTCCGGTTGGTTAGAAATACATTCATCATTCCTGGGTTGTACGAGAAATCAGCGGTCAATAATTGGTAGATATCGTATGGAATCCTTTCATCATAATTCGCTGATTTCGGCTCTCTCTGCATATCGCGTGAGAACCATCGTTTAATATCCAGGCACCCACCCCAATTTCCATGGGCTACTTCAATCAGAGAAAATTCATCGGATTCAACATGCTTCATTTCATTTCTATTTAGGTCAAGGTAATCTATATTGATTGAGATCAGGTAGAGAACATATGGCCTGTAAGCAAGATAAACACGGAACTCATTTATATCCTTACCTTTATAGATCCATGAAGACATCTCCAGATTAGTGTTCATTGGATAAATTGGATATATATTGTAATCTTCCGAAATGAAGAAAGCTGCAGTTGTTACTCCCATAAACCCTAAGATTTCCGTAGTCTCGTCTCTCAGATCACAGGTGGCATAGGCATTCAGTTTAAGATACAGCCTTTCTACTTTGATATGTGCGTGTGATGTAGATGAAACAAGGAAACCAAGACGGTGGTTAGCCAAACCCACAGGGTAGATTGCTAAATCTTCCTTCTGAGAGTTAATAAGTTCGTTTGGTGGCCCTTGACCATACCAACCATCCCTTAACATCCCCTCCATCTCATATTTATCTTCCAAATAAGGGTAGCGACTTACATTGACCACAATGTCGTGACCCGCGATAATATTCTGCCCTGCTCTGATTACACTAGGTGATGCTCGTGCAGGATCATTCTGCTTTGTCCCCCACACACCCGCATAGACCCAAGCACCAATTCCTATAACTGCGATAGACCATACTAGAAGCATGAAAATGACAACTACTCTGAACCATTGGCTCTTGGTCATTGCAGGTGCCACTATTTGCTTGAGCAGATCTCTAAAGAGAAGAAACAGTACACCTAATGCAAGGCCACCAATTCCTGCAATTTGACCGACAATCTTCAAGATTTCAGTATTCATAAGTTAGAATCATCCCTTCCCGCAGAACAATGTTTAGACTGATCTGCCTAATCCAGAAAAGACAGAAAGCTTCTTTCTGTATAAGACAAGCCCATAACCATACTCACAGACCAGCCAATTGATTATTTATATACAGTTTAACTACATTAACAATTATTGAATCCTGCCGGTTTATACAGATCAGTCTAAACCGGCAACACACTCGGCGTCACTCAAAGAACGCTTCACGCAAGTTCAGCAGTAACCGCAGAATCAAAGCACCTGTCAGTAATTCCGTCGCTCGTGTAACATCAGATCAGTTTTTCTCATTCGGAAGGCCGTCTCGTGAGGGGTACTGCATAAGCCCGACGGCGAGGCTTATGGCTTATATTTACGAAGATTACGAGAGTATCTCAAGCATAAACCGGATAAAAGATGCCTTCCCGAAAGCTTTCGGGATGACGCTCCCAGGTTGCTCCCAGGTTTAAGCCGTTTTTCCCGCTTCGATCAGCTCCGTGGCGAGTTGGAGGGAGGCGGCGGTGATGTCAGCACCGCTGAAGAGGCGAGCGACCTCTTCGATGCGCCGGGTTTCGTCGAGCGGGGTGACGCCGGTGAGGGTGCGGTCGGCTGCGATGCGCTTGACGACGGAGAGGTGCAGGTCGCCCATTGCGGCGATCTGGGGGAGGTGGGTGATGGCCATGATCTGGTGCATCCGCGAGAGGCGCTTGAGGCTGAAACCGACCGATTGGGCCACCTTGCCGCTGATGCCGGTGTCGATTTCGTCGAAGACGAGGATCGGCAGCTCCGCCGAACGGGCGAGCGCACTCTTCATGGCGAGCATGACGCGCGAGATTTCGCCGCCCGAGGCCACCTTCGCGAGCGGCTTGGGCGACTCGCCGAGGTTGGTGGAAATCATGAACTCGACGCGGTCGCAGCCGTTGTCGAACGCCTTGTAGCGCGTACCGTCGATCTCGATGTCGCCGTCCGGCGCGGCTTCGCGGGTGAAGCGCACCTCGAAGGTGCTGTGCGGAATGCCGAGCGTCGAGAGGCCCTGCATGATCTCCTGTTCGAGCCGCCCGGCGGCCTCGCGGCGATGCTCCGAGAGCGTACTCGCCGAGGCGGAGAGCGCCGTGCGGGCGTTGCGGATGTCGGCCTCGATGGCCGCAAGTTCGCCCGCCACATTCTCTTCGAGCGACAGCTCATCGGCAAGATGGTCACGGAGCGCGATCAGTTCGTCGATGCTTTTGCCGTGCTTTTTGGCGAGGCGTTGCAGGAGCAGTTGCCGCTCGCGCAGCTCTTCGAGCCGGTCGCGGTTGAACTCGATGCCGCCGGTGTAGCGCCCGACGTGACGGTTCAGCTCCTCCACCGTGGCGGTCGCGCCGCGCAGCTCTTCGAGGTACGGCTCGAAACGCTGGTCAATCGAGGTCAGCTTTTCAAGCAGATGCAGCGACGAGGCGAGCGTCGAGTAGGCCGAGCTTTCGGATTCGTAGAGGTTCTGGCCCAGCTCCGTGCCGAGGCTGAAGAGCGTTTCAGCGTTTTCGAGCAGGTTGATCTCCTCGTCAATCGAGCGCTCTTCGCCTTCGACAAGCGCCGCCGCTTCAAGCTCCTTATACTGGTAGTCGATGAAGTCGCGCTTGTCGCGGAGCGCGTCGGCGCGTTCGGTGAGGCTTTGCAGTTCGCGGCGCAGCTTGCGGTACTCTTCGAGTGTGTTGCGGTAGCGCGAGGTCTCGGCGTGCAGGAGGCCAAAGCCGTCGAGCATTCCAGCGTGCGTTTCGGCGTGTAGCAGAAGCTGGTGGTCGTGCTGGCCGTGCAGATCGACGAGCTGCTGTCCCGCTCGCTTGAGCAGGGCGACCGTGCAGGGGGTGTCGTTGATGAAGCAGCGCGACTGGCCGGAGGCGGAGATGTCGCGGCGCAGGATAATCTCCTCCGTCCGCTCGATCTCCTCCTCGTCGAGCATCGCGCCGATGCTTTCATAGTGCTCGCCACTGAAGGTCGCCTCGATCACCGCCTTGGACGCGCCCCCGCGCACCACTTCGGCGCTCGCCCGCTCGCCGAGCACCATGTTGAGCGCCCCCATCAGGATCGACTTGCCTGCGCCGGTCTCGCCGGTGATAATGGTCAGTCCGGGCGCGAAGCTGACCGAAAGTTCGTCGATGAGCGCGAAATCCCTGACGTATAAGCTTTTGAGCATGAGACTGGGAGATGGGCAACTTGAAAAACTTATTGCGCGACTCGATTGCTGCGTTGTCCCGACCACTGTCGGGATTGCACTCGAACCGCTCATGACACTTTTTCAAGATGCCCAAAAGAGTGGTTCGGGTAAATCCGGCGGCCAAACGCCTGTAAGATAACGCTAAAAGTGCGTGTTGAAAAGCGTTTGCCCGCTTTATCGCCCGAGCGTGACCGTGCGCGTATCGTTGTAGCGTGAACCCGACCAGCCCGCGGCGTTCATCGTTATCCGGTAGCTACCCGCCGGAAGCGGCGCGCCGGAGTCGTCCCGTCCGTCCCAGACGATACGCGCCACCGGCCCGACCGGCAATCCTCCGGCCAACTGACGCACCGGCCTGCCCGTGGAGTCATACACGGTCAGCGCGAGCTGGTACGCGCCGACCGGCAGGTTGATGACCATGTTCAGGAACTCGTCCCGTCCGTCGCCATTCGGCGAAAACGGGTTTGGCGAGAGGCTGAACACATCTTCATCTCGCGTCGGGGGCACATAGACCGAGTTGGCCTTGCCGGGCGTACCGCCAAAATGCGTATCGGACGACGATGTCCAGCTTACTGGCGAGTCCGACTCCATCAGCGGGTTGATCTTTTCGATGGAGATGCGCTTGGTCGAACCGTTGCCAGGATTGTGCCAGTTCGCCGTATAGTTTGCCGCATCGACGATATTACCGTTCTGGTCGAGCAACCGGACGCTGTCGCCGTCGTTGTTCAGGGAAAATGTCTTGTAGTTTTTTACGAGAAAGATTTTTACATCGGGCGAATCCTGTAAATAGGCGTAGTAGGTGGTGAGACGTGAACCGCTGACGAGGCCGCTGTACTCAGGCGCGATCACCGCGCATTGCCCCGGTTCGAGCATGTTGTTGCCGCCAGACGGAGCGAAATAGTAGCGGTTCACCTTGCCGCTGACCCCATCCGGACGGTCGGTGATGCTCCATCCGGTGAGGTCTACCGGTTCGACACCGGGGTTGTAAATCTCCACGAAGTCCGGCTGATCGGGCAGGTTGTCGCCGGAATCCTGCAACGGATCGAACAGGATTTCGTTCAGGACGGGCGTGACTCTGCCGCTTTGCAAGGAGAGGGACTCGGAAAAGCCGGAATCCTCGGAATCGGTTGCGCAAGCTGCTAAAAGCAGAAACAGCGCGACATAAAGATGGCAGGGGTAACGCATCTCGCTGTCAGATATGGTTGATCGAAAGGTCAGTTCCGAGCCAGGGGTCAGGCTCGGGAACTTACGGATTGCTTGTTGCTTGTGATGATCTCACGGTGACCGGCTTGGAGAGAAAAGGGGTAGTGGAACCGGTCTGGTATCGTTTCAAAAAAAATATGCTGAGGGCCATCCTGCGAGTTCAGGCCTTCTTCTCTTTTTTGGGGGAGTCGTCAACTGTCTTGTTGAACTCCTCCTCTATTTCATTCTGCGCTTTTTTGAACTCCTTGATGCCCTTGCCGAGTCCTTTGGCCAGTTCGGGCAGCTTCTGGGCGCCGAACAGCAGAAGAACGATAAGCAGGATAAGAATGAGCTCCTGGCCGCCTAAACCGAACATTGCTTGATCTCCGGAAAATGTACAAATGGTTGGTAATGCCTGTTACAGCAATGGAAGCTAAACAAAGCGACCAGCTAAACCAAAAAGATTTCGATCAAAAACCGCCAGCCTGAGCCAGAACAGTTTCGCCCGCGACGGTTTTCTCGCCCTCCGTCGCCGTCACCCGGAACGAAGCGGGAAGGGCGATATCGACTCTCGATCCTAGCTTGATCATGCCGAAACGGCTCCCGCGCATCACCTGCTGACCCGTTTTGAGGTCGCAGACGATCCTGCGGGCCACGAATCCCGACACCTGGCAGAACCAGACCGGGCCAGCGGCGGTGTCGAGCGTGATCTCCATCCGCTCGTTGTCCGACATGCTGCGGTGGTCGAAGGCCATGAGGAATTTGCCCTCGTGATATTGACAGCCGCGAACCTTGCCATCGAGGGGAATCCGGTTCACGTGCACGTTGAAGGGAGACATGAAGATGCTGACGAGGGTCGAACCAGGCCCCGTGACCGGATGATTGACCGTTTGCTTCAGCACGATCTTGCCATCGGCGGGCGCGACAAACTCCCCCTTTCCGACGGGAGTCGAGCGTTCGGGATCGCGATAGAAGTAAAGCGTGAAGAGGAGGAAGAGGATTGCGGCAACTGAAAAAACTACGCCACCGGGCTGCGGTAAAAAAATGCCCGCGATGAAGATGACGATGCAGAAAATGGCGGTTTTGACGACGCTGCCGGTTCCGTATGGTGCGATACTCATATGATGATGTTCCAGATTTGAGGCGTATGATAGCCAAATTTGTCATATTTACCATCATGGCGTGATTGACAGGCCGCTCCGGACAGATTGCGAAATAGACCGGACGGCGAGAGTATTTCTTCGTCAACACAAAATCGCAAAGGTTGCCAAAGGAAGAAATTGGGCTAAAGCCTTGTTTTATTTTGTCTTATCAGTAACCCCGACCTGAAGGCCGGGGCAATTGTCAAGAGTTTTGATTCCCGAACGAATATTATTCTCTTTGATAACCACCATTTTCGCGTCGCGCTAACGAACAGACAGGCAGTCAGTGAACAGAACCGAGAAGAAATTTCTTGAAAACATCCGGCGGCAGCGGTTTGTAGCGCACGGCGACGCGGCGCTGCTCGCGGTCTCCGGCGGGCCGGACTCGATGGCGCTCCTGCATCTCTTTGCGGCGGTCGCGCCGGTGCTGCGCTGCCGACTCGGCGTGGCGCACTGCAACTTCACGCTGCGTGGCGAAGAGAGCGACGGCGACGAAGCGTTCGTCCGCGATGCGAGCGCCGCACTCGGCCTCGAATGCCACGTGCGGCGTTTCGACACGGCGGCGGTTTCGGCGGCTTGGAAGAAATCCATCGAAGAGACGGCCCGCGTGCTGCGTTACGATTATTTCGACGAGCTTTGCCGCGAGGCCGGTTATAGCCGGATCGCGACGGGGCACCACAGCGGCGACAATGCAGAGACGGTGCTCTTCAATCTCTTTCGCGGCGCGGCGGCGTCGGGCCTTCGCGGAATCCGGTCGAAGCATGGCAAAATCATCAGGCCGCTTCTGCCCTTTAGCCGCGGGGAGATCGTGGCGTATCTCGAAGAGAAAAAGATTGGCTGGAGAAATGATTACACCAACGAAGGGATCGAACATGACCGTAATTTCATCCGTAACCGGGTGATCCCGGTGATCGAGGAGCGTTTCGGAAGCAAGTTCGCGCCATCGATGCAACGCATTTCGGAACAGTCGGGCGAGCTCGAAGCGTTCATCGAGCTGCACATCTCGCGCCTGCTCGAAGCCAATCCCGGTCTCGACCTCGCGGGCGGCAAGCTGCACGTCGGCGCGATGCGGCAACTCTCGATGTTCGAGCGAAAGGAGATTGTGAAGCGGGCGCTGAAGTTGCAGGGGCTTTCGGTTGACAGCCAGGTGCTGAACAGGATCACAGGATTGCTCGAAAGCCAGGCCGGGCGGAGCGTTCCGGTGGGTTCGGGCGTCGAAGTAATCTGGCGGGATGGATTTCTGCGCTTCCGGCGCTCCGGCGCATCACCGGAGCGTCCGTAGCTCGCTCACTTCTTGTTGTCGCTTTTCCTGAAGAGGGTTTCCGGCAGGTCAGCCGTGACGATGACCGATTCGAGGTTCTGGTTTACCTTGAGGTGCTTGAGCAGCTCCCTGGCCGACTCCGAGGTTCTCGACCCGGAGATACTTGAAAGCTCGATGGCACCCCACAGGAAGGTCGAGGCGAAGAAGGCCGCCTGGCGATCCTTGTAGACCCACTCGGACTGCCCCTTGAGGCCGCCGTCGCCGAACTTCACCGACATGGTGATCTGCTGCAAGCGGTTCAGATTGCCGACCGACTTGACATCGCTGTTCTTTGAGGTGAGGCTTTGCAACGCGCCAGCCGTCCACTGCGGCGAGGCGAAGGCGAACCAAGCGTGCGATTTGTAGGGGGTTTTGCGGATCAGCGATGCAGTGGTCGAGTCGCGCTCGAAGAGATGGCCGGAGGGCCTGAAGAACTTTTCGAGATTGTCGCTGCTGCTGGCGATGGCGAGACGGTTCGC
>JAAXWU010000144.1 GCA_013334855.1 Chlorobaculum sp.
TCAAAACAATAAGTTATGGATTCTTCGCTTTGCTCAGAATGACAAAATCGGAGCTTTTTATGGTGACTCAGCCCTCAGTCCTCAGCACTTGAAAAAGCCCGACTCCACATTTCACAGAACGTTCACGAAGTTGTTGCAAGCCCTCAACACAACTCAAGTGGCGCTGCCGTATCATGTGTGGAAGTTTTCCATTTCGCTGTTTCCATCATTCCACACCAACATAATGACAGGAGCAACACCATGCCACCAGTAATACCCCCGACGCTCGTCAATGCCTCCGTTGACGGCAACGGCAATGTGATCACCCTTTATTTCGACCAGCAGCTCGATTCCGCAAATCTTCCGCTTCTTTCGCAGTTTTCCGTGATGAACGGCAATGCGGCGGGCATCAAAAGCATCAGGGTCGTGAACAACCAGGTTGTCCTTACGCTCGACGAAACGCTCGACACCTCCCTCGCGGTCACGGTTTCCTACAACGACCTTTCTGCCGGTGATGATGTTTCCACGCTGCAGGCCAGAGGCGGCAGCGATGTGGCCTCGTTCAGCGGATTCGAGGTCACCAGCGCACTCTCCGTCGCCGAAGGCGGCGTGGGTACCATGGCTTTCGCCTCGACGCTCGAACTCGACCATGGAGCTGAAATTTCAGCGTTCGATCCATCGACCAATCGCCTGTTCGTGACTTCCGGCGACGGTCTGCAGATCGTTGAAGTGCATGCCGACCTTTCGATGACACAGATCGCTACTGTTTCTCTTTGGACCGACAACATCACGAGCGTTGCGGTGAAGAACGGCATCGTGGCCGTGGCGGTCGCTGCCGACGACAATGCCCAGAACGGCATGGTTTATTTCCTCAATGCCTCTGACGGTAGTGAAATTACGCATGTGACAGTTGGCGCGCTGCCCGACATGCTCACCTTCACACCTGACGGTACGAAGGTGCTCGTGGCCAACGAAGGCGAAATGGGAGGCAGCAGCAATGCCGAGGGTTCGGTCAGCATCATCAATCTTGCAACCTATTCGGTGACGAACGCAACATTCACGAGTTTCAACGGCCAGGCCGACGCGCTCAGGGCGGAGGGAGTGCGTCTTTTCGCCGGACAGGAGGGATTCCTGTCCACCACCGTGGCGCAGGACCTCGAACCGGAATACATCAGCGTTTCGCCGGACGGTGCGACAGCGTTCGTGACGCTGCAGGAGAACAATGCGATCGCCATCCTCGATATCGCTTCCGGCACCTTCACCGACATCGTGCCGCTCGGACTGAAGAGTTTCGAAGCACTCCCGTTCGACGGCAGCGACAAGGACGGCATCAACCTGCAGACCGGCAGCCCGGTCTACGGCCAGTACATGCCCGACGCCATTGCGTCCTTTATCGCAGCTGACGGCAAGAGCTACTATGTGATCGCAAACGAGGGCGACGATCGTGACGATTTCATCGATCCGAATGAAACGAAGAGGGTCGTTGACCTTGCGCTCGATACGACGGAATTTCCCGATGCAAGCTTACTGAAACGCAACAACGAAATCGGCCGCCTTACCGTCTCGCAGGCACCGGGCAACAACGGCGATACGGATGGAGACGGCGATGTCGACCAGCTGCTCTCCTATGGCGCCCGTTCCTTCAGCATCGTGGACGAGAACGGCGTGGTCGTGTTCGACAGCGGTTCACAGATTGATCAGTTCATGGCAGCTGGCGGCGCCTTTACCGGTGCAGGCGGCACAGGGCTCTACGACGACAGCCGTTCGGACAACAAGGGCGCCGAACCGGAAGGCGTCACGATCGCGCAGGTCGGCGGCAGGACGCTTGCTTTCGTCGCCCTCGAACGTGGCGGCGGCGGGGTGATGCTTTACGATGTCACCGATCCCTCGTCGGTGGAGTTCGTCCAGTACCTGCGCCATGCCGGAGACGAATCTCCGGAAGGGCTGACCTTCGTCGACGGTTCCGACAGCCCGAGCGGCCAGGGTCTGCTCTTCGTGAGCAACGAAGTGTCGGGGACAATCTCCATTTTTCGCACGAATGAAGCTCCTGTCGTTCTGGAAGGGATCGATGACATGTCGGCTGCCGCCGGCTCGGAGTTCGACGAGATCCTGCTCGCCAATACCTTCAGCGACAGCGATGCGGGCGACAGCATGACCTATACGGCAACGCTTGCCGACGGATCGGCTCTGCCGGAATGGCTGCAGTTCGATGCTTCGCACCATGACCTGCAGGATATGAAATCGTATTTTTCCAGCAACGGATGGCCCTCTACTGATTCCGCTTCTGCTGCGACTGCGATGTCGACCGGCATCAAGACCGACGACGGTAATATCGCCTGGGAAACCAAAGATCCTGTCAACGGCCAGCTTACCACGATAGCCGAAACCCTGAGGGCGGAAGAGGGCTTCGCGATCGGCGTGGCCAGCACGGTGCCCTTCTCGCATGCGACACCGGCCGGATTTGTCAGCCACAATGTGAACCGCAACAACTACTGGGATATCTCCCACGAGATCCTGTTTGATGTGCAGCCGGAAGTGGTGATTGGCGGCGGGTACAACAGCAGCTATTTCGCCAAGGCGACGAAAGTCGACGTGAACACAAACGGCCTCAACGACGACTATGATGCTTTCGTGAACGATACGGATGGGACCTCTTACGTATTTGTGCAGCGCGAAACCGGTGTTGACGGCGGTGATACGCTTGCCGATGCGGCGGCTGAAGTGGACCTTGCAGCCGGAGAAAAACTGTTCGGCCTTTACGGCACTTCGGGCGGAAACTTCGAATATTACGAAGTGGCCGATACACCCGGAACACCCACGATCAACCGCAGCACGGGTGATGGTACTCCGTCGGTTGACGAAGACCCGACGCTCACCGAGGTGACCAATGCAACGCTTTCGGTGCTGAATCAGGATCCGGAAGGCTTTTTCGTGATGATCGAGCAGGGCGACATCGACTGGAGCAACCATGCGAACGATTATGAAAACATGGTTGGCGGCGTCTACGACCTCGACCAGGCTGTGAAGGCTGCTGAAAATTATGTTGAATCAGGGTCGAACGGGATCAGCTGGGAGAACACCCTCATCATCGTCACCAGCGACCACTCGAACAGCTACATGAGGGCGCAGGAGGAACTCGGCATCGGCGACCTGCCGGCACAGAGCGTTGCAACCTATCCGGATGGCGAAGTGACCTACGGTACCGGCGGACACACGAACGAGCTTGTCAGCATCTATGCCCGCGGTGCCGGTTCTGAACTGTTCGAGGAGTATGCGGGCGATATCTATGCCGGTACCGACATCATCGACAATACCCAGATCTACGACGCGATGCAGCGGGCGGCACAGGAAGCCGGTGCGGACCATGTCATCCTCTTCATCGGCGACGGTATGAATATCGAGCACGAAATCGCCGGCAGCCGTTACCTCTACGGCGAAGATTACGGGCTTTCCTGGCAGCAGTGGAGCGAGCTCGAAGACGGATGGTCGGGTTTTGTGACCACCTGGGATGTGACTGCCTACAACAAATACGCGACCATAGCCGGCGCTTCCCCCTACAATATCAACACCTACAATCCCCTCATCGGTTACGATCCGTCGAAGGGAGGCGAAACCCCCTACCCGCTGGAAATGAGCTTCAGCGGCGCCCCGGAAAGCGCCGAAGCGGGTGTTTACGAGATCAGGGTGACGGCGACGGACGAAGCCGGCGCATCGACAAGCGATACGTTCATGCTCACCGTGACGGATAAGGAGTACGCAAAGACGGAGGGCAACGATACGCTGAACGGCGATTCGGGCAACAACGTCATGTTCGGGGATAAAGGAAACGACCGCCTCGGCGGCAATGACGGCAACGACATCCTCAACGGTGGTGAAGGCAACGACACCATGCGCGGCGGCAGGGGTGACGACACCTACTATGTCGACAGCGAGGGCGACGTGGTCGAGGAGGATTGGCTGCGCTTCTTTTCCTCGGGCAACGATACGGTGAAGTCCACGGTGAACTGGACGCTTGCGGCCGGTATCGAAGCCCTCGTGTTGACCGGTGAGGGCGACATCAATGGCACGGGCAATATCCTGAACAACAATCTTACCGGCAACAGCGGCGATAACCTGCTCGACGGTCTTGCGGGCAACGACACCATCGACGGCGGTGAAGGCAGCGATACCATGAGGGGCGGTCTCGGCAACGATCTCTTCCTGGTTGACAATGCCGGCGACATCGTTACGGAAGGTTCGCGGATCGGAACCGACACCGTGCGCTCGTTCGTGGACTGGGTGCTCGGCGACAACCTCGAGAACCTCGAGCTTGAAGGCAGCGATGCGCTCGCCGGTACCGGCAACGGGCTCGGCAACCGCATCACCGGCAACAGCGGCGACAACCTGATGTACGGCCTCGGGGGCAACGATACCCTGCTTGGAAATCTCGGCAGCGACAGCCTTTATGGAGGAGACGGCAACGATGACCTGCTTGGCGGACTGGGTGCCGATATCCTCGTCGGAGGAAGCGGGCAGGACATCTTCAGGTATACGGCTGCCGACCAGTCCGGCATCACGGAGGACGAAATGGATGTCATCCTTGATTTCGTTTCCCGCCAGGACAAGCTGGATCTTTCGGGTATCGACGCGAATACGGCGAGGTCCGGGGATCAGGCGTTCAGCCGTGTCATCCTCGGCAGTTCCAGCTCGTTCACTTCTGCAGGCCAGCTGCGTTTCGACAGCGCCGAAGGGATCCTGTACGGCAACACCGACGGCGATGCCCAGGCGGAGTTCGCCATAAGGCTGGACGGGGTTTCGA
>JAAXWU010000034.1:0-20040 GCA_013334855.1 Chlorobaculum sp.
ATACCAAGAGCTGCTGGTAGTGGGTAATGAGGCTTTGCATACGTTGGTGATCGGTGTTGGCGTTCATGAATATATTACGCCAAGTTAACCCTTTTTGCTACCCTCCCATTAAATTCTGCGAAGAGCCTCTTTTTTAAGACGTAAGCAGGTTGAGTGGTTTGTTGATGAGTATGATAGAATATGTAAGATGAACCATAAGTATTTATCTGCAAATGGTGCATTGAAATATCCCTCAGTTGTTGCTCATAGTTTTGGGACATATCTTATGGCTCAAGCAATGTTAAAATATCCACAAGTACGATTTAATAAGGTGATTTTGGCGGCATCGATTCTCCCTTCAAATTTTCCTTGGGAAGAACTGATATTACGAGAACAGTGTCAACAGATTCGTCATGAATATGGAGGTCGAGACCGATGGGTTGGAATGACCAGATTTTTAGCAAGAGATGTTGGAAATGGTGGCGTTTCTGGTTATGGCGGTTCTTTAGGGAATCGTTTTGTTGAGATATATCGCCCTCTTTTTAATCATGGGGATTATTTTCATCCTTCTTATATGGAAACACAGTGGTTGCCGTTTCTTTCTGATGTTGCGAATTATGAGATTGTTCAAGGTGGTCAGATAAAAAGTATAGAAGAATTTCTATCTATAGCAAAATACACAACGGGAATAGATCATTTGGTCTATGGTGAGCTGCCAGGGTATTATGATCATGAGGCATCTATGGAACAAGCTGTTTCTTGGTTTGATTCTGAGCCAGATATATATACTTTTTTATTTGACAGGGCGATTGATCGGTGCATTGGATATATTAATACATTGCCTGTATCTAAGGCTACGTATGAATCAATCCTTGCAAACGGTGTTGAAGATGATCAAATTATAGATATAGAAAGTTTTGAAAGCGATGAAGTATATTTATATGCTATATCAATTGCTATAGACCCTCGGATTAAAAAGCCTGGTGCTAATCCGCTTGAAGCTGAATTACTACTTCATGCTCTTTTTGGAAAGTTAGAGGATTTGGCTGCTCGAAAAAGAACGCGAGTCAAGGCTGTGGCAGCAATAGGGTGGACAAAAAACGGTAATCGCCTATGTAGTAATATTCTAGGAATGACTAAGGTCAGTGAGGACCCAGCAGGGCATCCAATTTATCAGCTTGAGATTGATGAACGTTTGCAGTCTGGGAGATATAGAACGTTGAGGCATTTCTATGATCGATATAAAGAGCTTGGGCTAACTAAAAATACTTTATTACCTCAGTATGACAAAGAAGAATCAGGAAGGCAAGAAAATAGAGGGTCTAAGCAATAGAAGTAAGTAAATTTTTTTAGCCTTCCGTCTCACAGTGGAAAGTATTGTCAGTGTCAGGTTGGTGTACATTTTTTTATACAGAACAAAGCCGCATAGCGGAGCGGAAGATGTTGCATAATATTCCGCTTCCGCATTGTTTCGATGAAGAGGCTACTTCACCATCGCCTGAATCTCCTGTATCTGCGCAATCGCTTGGCTTATCGAATCACCTGCTTGATCCATCTGGTTATTCTGGATATAATCTTTGGCTTGCGTGATCGAGGATTTCAGTTTTTTGATTTTTGCGGCTGGAGCGTAATCTGTGTATTGCTTGACGTACTGCTCGGTTTGTTTGAGTGAGTTCAGCGCTTGCGGTTTGTTTCCGGATTTGTCACTTTCAAATGCCGACTTTGCTGACGCAAGCGATATGGCGACCATCTGTAGCACACCTTGACGATTTTCAGCTGCTTTTGCCGACGGAAGCGCTAAAAAGAGCATCACGAGAACGATAGATGTTACACGATGAACAATGCCTCATATTTTTATGATATATTCCATATGTTTGTGTGAGAGAAACGATTTCAATTATCCATTATCCATTATCAACTGATTTCATTTTCCACTCATACATATTCCCCAGCGTTGCCAGCAGGGTCAATCTTGCATTCCTGACTCTTTTGTTGAATCCTTGGAATTCGTCGTAGTAGTACAGGAACGTTCTTGGCTGTTCGTTCGAGAGGATTCTTTGGTACTCTTTCCAGAGCTTTTTCTGTTCGGTTTCTGGCAACGGGCCGGTCAGTTGCGAGACCACTTTGTCCAGTTGTGCGTTCTGGAAGGCGCTGGAGTTGAAGGGTTTTTTCTCGAAGTTCGATCCCCAGATGACGAGCTGGAAGGGGAGCGTTTCGGCGGCAAGCGCCCGGGGTGGCGCACTTGCGGGGTTCCGGCGCCGGTAGTCCTGCATGGCGGTAAAGGCCTCCCTTGTCGCCTCCGCTGAAACATACCCCGAATCGAGCAAGAGAGTGATCATTCCGAGGTTCAGCAGGAGGAACAGGAGCAGAGGGAGTACACCTGCCATGCGGACCGCTCTCTTGTCATGATTCACGAACGTGGATCTGGAGTTGATGGATCTCCCGGTGTGGAGATCCGCTCAGGCCTCTTTGATGAATGTACCATTCTGGAACTCCTCGAAGGCGGTGCGCAACTCTTCCCTGGTGTTCATGACGATCGGGCCATACCATGCGACCGGTTCGTTGAGCGGTTTGCCCGAGATGAGCAGAAACCTGACAGGATCGTTTTCCGTGCTGACGGTCATGTTGTCTCCATCGCTGAACAGGACGAGGGTTTCATTATCCTGATACCGTTCAGGTTCCATGTCGAAATAGTTGATACCCTCCGTATCATGTGAGAACGGTTCGTCAGCATGACAGAAGATTCCTCTGCCCCCGATGACGTAGGCGAGCGCCGTGTGCCCTCGCGTGACCGGATGGGTGAAGGAGGTCGATGGCGGCACGGTGATGTCGAGATATTCCGGGTCGATTGCTATGTCGTCAACGGGGCCGACCGTACGGCCGATTCTGCCACTGAAGACCGAGATGGTGACCCCGCTGTCGAGTTTCAGCTTCGGTACCTGCAAATCGGTGATGTCGCGGTACCGCGGCCTCGACATCTTCTGTGAGGCGGGCAGGTTCGCCCAGAGCTGGAATCCGCCCATTCTGCTGTGCCGGTCGCCCTCCGGCATCTCCTGATGGATGATACCGCTGTCGGCGGTCATCCACTGCAATCCGCCCGGCCGGATCAAGCCGCTGTTGCCCATACTGTCGCCATGTTCCACCTGGCCTTCGAGCATGTAGGTGATGGTTTCGATACCGCGATGCGGGTGCCAGGGAAACCCCTTGCGATAGTCCTCAGGGTCTTTTGAACGGAAATCGTCAAGCAGCAGGAACGGGTCGAACAGCGGAACCTGGCTGAATCCAAAGGCTCGTTTGAGGCGCACTCCAGCGCCTTCGGTTACCGGCTTGCTTCTGAACACCTTGCTGATGGTTCTCTGAATAGTCATGGTATTCGCTCCTGTTCTGGATTTGCGAGGGCGCGGTATCAGATAAGGAACGATCAGCCGGGGCCATTAAGTTCATATCCGGCGACCTGTTGGGCATATTCGGGGAAGCGATGAATTTTCTGTCGATGATCGAAATAGGTTTGTTCAATATGTCTGTTAATGTGTAATTTCACGCCAACTAATGAATGAAAACACCAGATTTACCAAGGAAACCCGACATGTCAGCAAAAACCGCGAATATTCTCTTTATCGGCGACGTCATCGGAAATCCCGGACTTCAGATGGTCAGCCGGATGCTCAAGGGATTCATCTCGAAATATGAGGTCGATTTCGTCATCTGCAACGGCGAGAACGCCCATAACGGCAAGGGAATGAGCCTCGAAGCGCTGAACCTGATGCTCGAAGCGGGCGTCGATGTGGTCACCGGCGGCAACCACACCTGGAACAACTTCAATTTCTTCGAGACCCTCAAGACGCACGAAAAGGTGCTTCGGCCCCAGAACTACCCAAAAGGTACTTACGGCAAGGGGTACGGCGTCTATAAACTTCCTCGCGGCCTCGGCAACATCACCGTGCTGAACCTTCAGGGCCGAACCTTCATGTATCCCATCGACTGCCCCTTCCGCACGGCGGACTGGGTCATCAAGCAGACCAAAGAGCAGTCATCGCTGGTCGTGGTCGATTTCCACGCCGAAGCAACCGCCGAAAAGCTCGCTCTCGCCTGGTACCTCGACGGGCGCGTGTCGGCAGTGATCGGTACGCACACCCACGTGCAGACCGCCGACGAACGCATCTTCCCGAAAGGCACGGCCTACCTGACCGACGTCGGCATGACCGGCCCGCACCTGTCGGTGATCGGAATGCAGGTCAAATCAGCGGTTGACCGGATGCTCTACCAGACCCCGCACAAATACGAATGCGCCACCGACGACGTGCATCTCTCCGCCGTGCTGCTCACGCTCGACGTCGAGACCGGCAAAGCGGTCGGCATCGAGAGGATTTTCTATCCCGAGTTCGAAAAAGCGCCGCAGGGGTGAGCGGCTCGGCATGAGTGATTCGACACCGGTGGACACAGCGCTGTTGTTCCACTGACGACGCCTCCCGCCTCTCTCCATCGGCAGAAAACAAGCAACCCCGCAGTAGCAAGCTGCGGGGTTCTCGATTATTGCGGCAGGCTTTGTGCTCGCGATTCCAAACCGTCACGCCACCGCATCGGCCTCTTTGCGAGTTCGCCGCAGGTAACCGACCATCATCAGTGAGCCGACGCCAACGAGCGCCAGAGATTGCGGCTCAGGAACAGCTCCGACCGTGCCGTCAAATTCATAGCTATTGACGCTGTATTGACCCTGACCAAAGTTGTTTGTAGCATTGTAACCATAAAGACGAAACGTAATCGCATCTGTTATATCCTGATAAGCAGAAAGATTGATGGTATGATTTGCAGCTGACGTGCTCGTGGTTACAACGGCGTCAATGTTTGATGTATAACCGTCCAAGCTGGATCTGAGCACGAGTGACGACGGCCCTGAGTTGATACGCTGGCCGTTGAAAGTAAAACCAGAAAAGTCGATCTGATAGCCAGGGCTTGCAGTGATAGTGAACGTAAAATAATCGTTATTAGCCGTATTAAGCGTTCCCCCGGTAGCGAAACCGTTTGCGCTATAGGTATCATTCACGTTTACTCCAGTTATACCGGCACCGCGTCCGATTCCTGTTGCTGTGAGTAACGAGGTGTAATCACTGCTCATTCCTGTGGTGTACGGATTACTGGTGTTTGGTTTTACGCCAGCAATCGGATTCATAGTAATTACGGCGGCGCTTGCATCTGTTCCGGCCAGAGCACTCAACATGCAGCCGATGAGTAATATTTTCGCTTTCATGATAGCACCTCCATATATATTAAGTGTCTCTGTGTATATGAATTGACAATGGAAAAGGTCATTGATTTCTTATTAAATCTTTCTGTAAAAAAATAAAGCTTATCAAACAGATATACAATTTTTGCTATAAGAATGTCGGGAAACCTATAAAAAAGATATAATATTTATATATACCTATATTAAGGTATAGAAGGAAGAATCCCTGATCAATCTTCTTTGTTTGTTAAAGTCCTTGACAGAGCATTCCGCAAGTTCCATTTTCGCAGATAACTCGTTTTACAGATTATCTTTAGCATCGTTTACGGGTTGTTTGCGCTCCTGTTTGTAGCCCGAATGGTCACGGCGTTCGATATAGCTGGCGATAGCCTGTTTACCGGCAGCATTGTCCTTGAATTCCCACAGATGCTTCATCGCGCCCTCCATCAGCAAAGAATAGACAGCGGTTTCAATGGCCTGCCTGACGCCGAACTGAACCGGCTCATTTATTGCAAAACCTGCTTCTGACTGAAAAAGATTACCCACAGTCAAATACCTCATGAAGGTGCCGTCGAGGGAGACGGAATAGATCGTTTTTGAACTCTGTACTGATAAGAGCACTCGACCAGTTTCGATACTCACCGCACGAAGATAAACGGTGACGAGATCACGGCGGTATTGAGTAGCACCGCCGATTCCGAGATATGTCGCACCAATACCGCCTGACATTACATTCGAATCGTAGGAAATAATACCGCCTTCAATCAAGGTTCCTCCATAAAGCATGGGAGGCAAATCCGGCAACTTGCGATCCGTATTGAGCGCATTGTATTCCACTCTGGCAAGTTTTATGATTTGCCGCTCCTGCATCAGATTTTTCAACGCGCCTCTTTCCGCCAGCATAAACCATTTTCCCTCGCCTGAGTCGAGCAACGCTTTCACCAGAATGGAGTATCCACCTCTGGTCACGGCGCTTGAATAGTCGGTGTACATGCCGTTATTCTTGAATTGACCGGTTTGATCGAGAAATTCATATACGACGGCAGGTATCGGTCGCTCAGGTTCTGGGAGATTCATCAATATCTCCGTGGCGCGTGTTTTGTCTGTCACATGAGCCTCTGATACCGCAGGATTATTATATAAAGCGTTGTATGCGCAACCACTAAGAGAAAAGACAGGAATCAGCAACAATGTGAATATTTTTAAACCACCAGTGATTTTATACTTCATAATCATTACGGATCAGGTTACTCATTTTAAGGAATTCGGTCATTCTGCAATGAATTCAGGAACAACTATTGTCGTCGTGCCGGTATTCGGATTGATGATGGTGACTATGATATTCCCATCGCTATGGAGGTAACTTATCGAGTTGCCATTACCGAGATCAAAATTTCCGCTCAGATGATCATCGCCGAATATTGCTTCAGTAATTTTCATATTCATATTACTGATAATAGCGTTTTGAATCAACATCGATGTATTCAATCCAGTCGAAGGGGTCGTGCTTGCCGTGGCATTTTTTTTCGGTACGCTGTTCATCAGAATTGCCGTGCTGTTTGGATTGGCTGACGGAAACAATCCGGCATTTTGTCCCTGAAAAACAAGCGGACTTGCACCTGCCGATGGTAATTGACAGAATATGACGGTCAGATATACTGCTATTATACGAATTAGCTTCTGTCCTGAAGGCATTGTTACTATCCTCTGTTTAATGAGTCAAAATATATAGGTTATTGAGTGACTTGCTCGATAATGGCTTCTGAATCATTCTGTATAATTACCTTACGGTTATGACTTCCGGTTTGCGATTCGTGGTGGCTATTATTACTTCCCTTCTGCTTCAGGTATAACTCGTTATCATTACCTGACTGGCTTTGTACAGCCATATTGTTATCGCCAGACTGGATAACGCTTGAAGAGTTGCGATGTCCGTTTTGATTGATGATTGCCGTATTACCGCCACCCTGCTGTATTCCTGTGCGGGCAGCAGCATTTGTTTCAGGATTTGACAATATCTGATCCTGAAAATTATTCTGTTCCAACATGCTTCCTCCTTCTGTATCGCCTCCGTTTGTCGCTTCATTCAGAATTATAATTCCTTGCTCATTTTGCAAACGGTTATTTTCGCAAAATACTACGACTGGTCTTGAAAAAATAATGACAAAATATACAATAACACCCCGTTTCATTATCAACACGTCTATTTTACTTTACGAGCCTTATCTTAGCTTTTCCAGATCGGAAAGATGAAGACTCGACAAGCTCTTCATCTTTCCGACAATGACGCCAATCAGTGCTGAACAATGGCAATGCTGTTCGCTGAACCTGTTTGAGTGACCGTCGCTACCTTGAAACTGCCGGTCTGGTCGATCGAGGCGATGTTCGATGTTCCGTTCTGATCGACAGATGCGTTGCATAAATAGGTAGATAGCTGTTGCACTGCGCTCTGATTACCTGAACCACTTTGCTGGATGATTATCTGATCTGAAGCGCCATACGTTTGGGAGATTATGGCTGAGTTGAAATCGCCGGTCTGGGTTGAAGAGGCAATTTCCATGCCGACATTAATTTCCTGCCTTATCGATGCATTATTGCTGCCGCCATGATGAATGATCGTTGCGACATCTCCGGTCAGACTGTTTTGGAAGATATAAGCACTGTTATTATAGCCATATCCGTAGCCAGTGTTCTGGTCAATTAAAGCGTAGGCATTTGCCGTGTTGAAATCCTGAATTATTGTTGCGGTACTGTCAAAACAATAATAACTTTCATAAACAAATGCTGCACCATGAATGCCGTTTTGCGTGATATTTACCTCGTTTCCATCGCCATTCTGATAGAGATAGGCATACTGATTTCCGGCGCCGGCCTGGGTAATGTAAGCGTGTTCATTCAAGGCGTCGTAATCCTGATAAATCTCGGCGTAATTGGCGTTAAATATGCCACCATACTGTGTAATTTGGGCAATATTCGTATGGCTGCCACTCATATTATGGATAATGGCTTCGTCAGCCATAGCCGGGCTTGCCGACAGCAGTAAAACAGCAAGCCCGGGAAGTTTCAACTTCATCTGTTTTATCATGATTCTCTCTGGTTTTTCAGCCAATCGAATGGTTCGATCGGGCTGAACATTTAAGAAACCGGATTTCAAAGGTCATCGATCATCATACTTGACAACATTCATGGAGACGGGAAGCGAGTTCTCCTTGCCCGTCTCCATGAAACAATCAAGCTCAATCAGTGCTGAATAATTGAAAGGTTGTTGCCGGAACCGTTTTGAGTGATAGAAGCCACTTTGTTTGCGCCAATCTGATCGATGGTAGCCGTATTGCCGGAACCGGTCTGCGTAATGGTTGCCTGGCAGAAAAAGCTTCCAAAGCTATCATAGACGCCCTGCTCAATAGTCGCAGTGTTCGTATCGCCGTTCTGCGAGATCGTGGCTTGGTCAGAAGAGCCTAAACGCTGATAGATGTTTGCGTTGTTAGCAGCGCCGCCACTCTGGGCGATGCTGGCCTGTGCAAAACTGGTATTCGACTGGCTGATGGAGGCAATATTGCTGTCGCTTTCCTGATTGATGCTGGCCAAATCAGAAGCGCCGCTTTGAGTGATGCTACCGTTGTTGCCGAATCCATTCTGTGTAATGGAGGCATGTTCACTTGAGCCACCCTGATCGATATTGCCTGAATTGCTAAATCCGTACTGCGAAATCGAGGCATCACTCCAGGTCGTCTCCTCTTGATTGATATCAGCATGGTTATACGATCCCTCCTGCTCGATACTGGCACTACCACTTGCGCTGTTATTCTGTCCAATGAAGGCGCGGTTATTACCACCAGATGAGTAGATGTGGTAATTCTGCGATATAGATGCAGTGTTTGTGTTGGAATAATTCTGCGCTATCTCTGCATAGTTGGCATTGGTTGCCTGATTGACTGTCGCGGTGTCAGCGGTGCCAGACCACTGACCAACCCATGCAAAGTTTGAAGAACCTCCCCATGCCTGAGCGATATAAATTTGCTCGCCTGATGAAAATGCCTGCCCTGTCCAGGCCTGGTTGTCTGAGCCTTGCTGAGTAACAGATGTGACGTCAGATTGACTTGGCCCAAAATAATAATCTGCATTTCCACCTTGAACCGTTGTTGCCAGGTTCGAGAATCCATCCTGATAAAGGAATGCCTGATCGGCGTAAGTGCCGTACTGATTGATCGTTGCTTCATTTTCCCCGCCAGACTGGTTCAATGAGGCATAATCGGAAGTGCCGCCGGACTGGTAAATATACGCCTGGTTTTCGCCGCCACTTGGCGAATAATAAGAACCGCCTACGTATTGATTGATCTCGGCGTACTCTGCCGTTGAGATGTCATCCTGTAAAATCGAAGCCGTATTCCAGTACCCATATATCTGCTGATGAATAAAAGCGTTACCGCCATTTCCGGATTGTGAGACAGTCGCGATGTCATTGCTGCCATTTTGGTATATCAATGCATTCAGTCCTCCGGCAACAGTTCCATCCTGGGTGATGGTCGCTGTTTCGCTGGCAGAATTTCCATCCTGCGTGAGCGTTGCCGTATCGGGGTTCACGCCGGCGTTCTGGGTGATGGTTCCCGTACCGCCGATCCCATTCTGGGTACTCTTGGCCGTGTCACCGGAAATCAGCGCGGTGGCCGAAGCGTAAGGTGCGGTTGTCACCGACAGAACCGCCGCGAGAGCGAGAATTTTCAACTTCATTTTTTTCATGACAGGCTCCTTTGTCAAAAAGGTTAGGGTTGACTCTAAAAAACATTTATTATACAGCACAAGCACTGCATATCAACAAAAGAAACTCGAATATTACTCTCTTCCATGGTCGAAGATATGACCGGGAATGCTCTGCAAAGTTGCATGAACGAAAAAATGCGTTCCAGCGTAACTAAAAATGCCAGGGTTATTGTGTTCAGTTGGTTGAAAAGTGAAAAATGGGTGGTTTTCAGGTGACAACTCTTTAAACAGCCTTGCATTTGTTGGAGTGTTACCAAGAATTCAAAAAGGATTTACAGTTTAGTAAATATATTTACGAGCGTAATATATTTTAAGGCCACGATTATCATCATCTATTTACAGAATATCTATAGTATAAGCAATCTTGCTCACTTTTGCATCACTTTTGCATCACTTTCAGCGTTTTTTTGTCTGATGTTAATAATGATATATGCAGCATACATATAATTCCGTATAAAATCAGATGTATATCGAGTCTGGTTTGTAATTATTGTGTCGGCTATAAAACGCAGAGGTTATTGAATAACAGAGAGATTTATATAGCAAAGCATCAGGCGGATCGATGTTAAACAACAAATAAAATTATGTGGATTAACATCTTCGCATAGTGTGTTGTGAGAAGGATTTTTTCCCGCAAAGTATTGCCGTTATTGCTGCGTCAATGAATTGGCAGCAAAGCGACTCAACAACTAGGGGCGCATTCTGAGTGGGGAAAAGCGAGTTCATGCGTCAGTTCCGAATGCCTTCGAGAATGCTGCTATCTCATTATTTGAAAATGGAACTACGGAATTTGACAAGTATACACGCAAACAGAGCGCCGGGCTTTTCAGGGAACAAAAACACCACCCCTGATCTTTTTACAGCTTGACCGGAGAATCCGGTTGCATCCTTTATCGGCAGATGCCGTTTGTGCTGACGGGTTGAGCAACGCCTCACAGCAGTTGAGTGCCAAAGGGTGCGATGGTTGCGCATGATATAAATGGCGTAGTCTTGGCCTTCGCAGTCAATCTTTTCTTTCTGAGGAAGCAGGATCCAGACAAGGCTTAAGGCCAAACACTATCCAACCGTTAGAGCGAACTGGTTATGCTCTGATGCCGATTTTCTACAGCGTTCTGGTTTTTCGAATATGACGTAATCTGTTCATTAATATGCTGGCAAAACGGACGATCGCTACGTTGCTGTGCATTCATTGCGTGAGTTGATCGATCTCCAAGGTCAGAGGCAAGTCTTTGCGTGAAGCAATCCAGAGGAGGCCACGAGCAGGCAGTTCGTCACCGGATGACCGGATGCTCTACCATACTCCGCACAAATACGAATGCGCTACCGACGACGTCCACCTCTTAGCCGTACTGCTCACGCTGGATGTGGAGACCGGCAAGGCTGTGGGGATCGAGAGGATTTTCTATCCGGAGTTTGAAACGACGGTGCGGGGTTAAGGTTGTGAAGATGCGGTTGTCCGATCTTCTGTAGGGGCAGACCTGCGTGTCTGCCCTGATGCGACATCCAGTCTCTGAATGTTGAAATGAGCCGCGTTTTGCCGCCGGAGTGTCGGATACAATCATTGTGTCCAATCGAGCCACTTGCATTCTAAACACTCCATAACATAGTAGATATCGTCACAGTAATCATTAGATGCATATTTTAAATTAGTGCTTCCACATTGAGGACAGGCACGGTAACCAAATGGCCCGTCATCCTCACTAATTACTTTATGGTATTTCTTGACAATGGCGCGGATGAAATTCTGGGATGGGGCATTTTCGGTCACGGCCATTATGAGATTAGCTCTATCCTCTTCGGTGCCAACGCCATAGCTGATGTGTTTCAAATCTGAAATAAGCGGAGGGAGAGATGTTTGATCCAGAACGATTGGGATTATTTTTGGCGTATCTGTTTGTGTTGTGACAGATATAATTGATTGAAGCTCCCTTTTGACCCACTTAGATTTTGCCGAATTGTTTGACCAAATGATTAAGAAATGCGTACAGACTTGTAATCCATCATTGATAAACTTTGTAATAGAATCTCCTGTTGAAATTTCCCATTCATCAAACAAAACGCTGATATTTTCAGCCGCCAAATACAGTGCTATTTCATTGGCTATTGTTCTGTCATGGTTGTTATAACTTATAAATACTGTTGTTTTGTTCATACTGGATACATGCGTATTAGTTTTTTGAAAGTTAGCATTGCTTTTTACTGGTTGTAATTCACTGTAAGATTCGTTTAATTATTCTATTAGCCTATTGCTTGACACTCTAATCTATTTGGATTATGTGTATTTATCCATTCAAACAGATGTTCAGTATATTGTGGTTCACTAAATACAATTATTGCTGCTGCGTTCGTATTTGGCTTTTCTAATACCATCATCATATCCTTTGATGGGTATAGCGCGACATACACTTTTTGCGCTATTATGAATTGCTTTCGTAACGTAATTTGTGATTCTATCGTTACCGTCACGCCCTGAATATTAATCTCTTGGCCGTATTTTAACTTCTTAACCAGTGCTTCGTTTGGTAAGAATTTTTCTAACACTATCCCACAGTCTTTCTTTTTATTTACACAGATTACAAGTCTGGCATTTAACTCTTTTGATTTATTTAGTGCAAAATTCGTTGCAGCTTTGTGTTCGTCGTCTTGAAGGTTCTCAAAATACTCTACAAAATAATAGCGTTCCATTATTTTCTCCTGTTTAGTTGTTTTGTTATTGTTACTTATTAAAGCGTGCTATTTATTGGTATAACATAACGTTATTATAAAAGTTAGTGCATTGCATTTGTTTTAAGCAGTCGACTGCCCCACAATAGAACTGCGGGAAATTGATCTGTAGTGGTCTGGTTGCTCGAAAATTGTAATCAATATGAAGCTCTTTTCCAAGCAGATTGATGATTTTATTTATTCCCTTTCAGGAGGTGAGGTAGGAAAGATATATTCTAAATACCCATAATCTGTTTTCAATTCCAATCAAAAAAACAAAAACCCCAACCAATCGGCTGGGGTTTTTCGTTATCCGACAAATCTGAAATAAATCCTACCTCTTGCCCTGCTCGAACTCTTCGGCTACGAGAACATCCGCTTTGCTGCCGATGTAGAGCGGGGTGCGCTGGTGGAGTTCCGTGGGTTCGATGTCGAGGATCCGGCGCTCGCCGTCCGTGGCGCGGCCTCCGGCCTGCTCGCAGATGAAGGCCATCGGGTTGGCTTCGTACATCAGGCGGAGCTTGCCCTGTTTGTGCTTCTTCGTGGCCGGATAGATGAACACCCCGCCGGTCAGCAGATTGCGGTGGAAGTCTGCCACGAACGAGCCGATGTAGCGCGTGCTGTACGGGCGGCCCGTTGCCTTGTCATCCTCCTTGAGGTAGTCGAGGAAGCGCTTCGTGCCATCGTTGAACTCGTGCCATGAGCCTTCGTTGGCCGAATAGTATTTGCCTCGCTCCGGGGTCGTGATGTTCTCGTGAGAGAGCAGGAACTCGCCGACGGTCTGGTCGTAGGTAAAGCCGTGAACGCCGTGGCCGGTGGTATAGACCATCATGACCGATGAACCGTAGATGACGTATCCGGCGGCAACCTGATCGGCGCCTTTCTGCAGGCAGTCTTCGAGGCTCGCATTGCCGGGATCATCGCTCTTGATGCGGTAGATGGAGAAGATGGTGCCGACGCTCACATTGACGTCGATGTTCGACGAGCCATCGAGCGGATCGAAGAGCAGCACGTAGTTGCCGGTCTCGTTCTTCGGCGGCACGATGACGCTGTCGTTCTCCTCCGAACCCATGAGCGCGAAGCGTCCATGCTGGCCGATGGCGTTGATGATCCTTTCGTTGGCGAACAGGTCGAGCTTCTTGACCTCCTCGCCCTGCACGTTGGTCGAGCCGGCCAGACCGAGAATGTCGGCCAGGCCAGCCCGGACGACTTCGCGCCGCACCAGCTTGGCCGCGAAGGCAACATCGTTGAGCAGATCGGTCACTTCGCTGTTGACTTCGGGGTAGTGTTTTTGCTGCTGGAGAAAATGGCTTTCGATGGTGATAAGATTGTTCATCGCAAAATCGTTCAGATGGTTGGCGGCGGTTCAGCCGGAGCGTTCACGCCGGTAATAAAGAATACCCTCAAAGCTATGCTATTTTCAAGGCTATTCCAACGACAAGGGATTCCGCTTAAAAACTGTTTTTTCCTGAAGAAACGATGAATAATCCGTACATTCACCGACCATTTCCCTGACACAAGGATTCATTCATGAAACGATACCGGTGGACACGCCTCGAACCTGACCCTTCCCAGGTTCAGGCACTTTCCCAAGCGATCAACGTCAGCAAGCCGATTGCCGCCGCGCTCCTCAATCGCGGCATTTCGAGCTTCGACGAGGCGCGCCGGTTCTTCCGTCCCTCGCTCGACGATATTCCTTCGCCATTCCTTTTCAATGACATGAATCGCGCCGTCGAGCGCGTGTCGAAAGCGGTTGCCGGGGGTGAAAAGATCATGGTCTATGGTGATTACGACGTCGATGGCACCTCCGGCACGGCGATGCTGTCGCTGTTTCTCGGTGAACTGGGTGCGGAGGTCTGCCACTACATCAACGACCGCTTCACGGAGGGGTACGGCCTTTCGGAGACGGGCATCGCCTGGGCGCTCGAACAGGGGGTATCGCTCATCATCACGGTCGATTGCGGCATTCGCGCCATCGACGAGGTAAAGGAGTGCGCCGCGAAGGGGATCGACGTCATCGTCTGTGACCACCACGAAGCGGGCGAGTTGCCGGAGGCATTTGCGATTCTCAACCCGAAGGTGGAGGGGAGCGGCTATCCATTTCGAGAGCTGTGCGGATGCGGCGTGGCGCTCAAGTTCATCCAGGCGATGGTCGAGGCGCGGGGCGACGATCAGCAACGCTGGCGGAAATATCTCGATTTCGTGGCCGTGGCGACTGCCGCCGACATGGTGACGCTGCAAGGTGAGAACCGCATCTATCTGCGCGAAGGTCTCGAACTGATTCGCCAGTCGCCCAGGGTGAGTTTTCAGGCGATGGCTGCGAACATGAAAATCGAGCTGGCCGAGTTCGGCATGATGAACATCACCTTCGGCATCGCGCCCCGGATCAATGCTGCGGGCAGGATGGAGTCGGCGGGCGCGGCGATGCAATGGATGTTGAGCGCGGACGAGACGGAGGCGCGTCTTCATGCGTCGGAGCTGGAGGAGCTGAATGTGCGGCGGCGGGAGATCGATGCGGAAATTACGTCACGAGCCGAAACGATGGTGGCGGGTCACTGCGCGAGCTTCTGCTCCTCGATCGTGCTGTATGACGAAGCGTGGCACCTCGGCGTGCTTGGCATCGTCGCTTCGAAGCTTATCGACAAATATCTCTTGCCGACGGTCGTGATGGGGCGGATGAACGGACTCATCAAGGGATCGGTCAGAAGCGTCGATCAGCTCAACATTTACGACGTGCTGCACGAGTGCCGCGACCATCTCGAACAGTTTGGCGGCCACCACCAGGCGGCGGGGCTGACGCTCAGGCCGGAGAATCTCGAAGCGTTCCGCCGCCGCTTCGACGAGGTGTGCCGCGAGCTGCTGCCGGTCGAAGCGCGTCAGAAGACGCTTTTGATCGATGCCGACCTCACGCTCGACGAGATCACGCCGAATTTCCTGAAAGTGCTCGAACAGTTCTCGCCCTTCGGATTCGCCAACCGCGAGCCGCTCTTCGTCGCCACCGGCTGCCGCCTGGTCGGCAGGCCGAAACTCATGCGCGAGCGGCATGTCAAGTTCACGGTGCGTGGCGAGCGAGGCTCGTCATTCGAAGTGATCGCCTTCGACCGCCCCGACATCTTCACCGACCTCGAAGCTTGCGGAACCGCTAAAAACCTGCAACTGGCCTGCATCCCCGAAAGAAATCAGTGGAACGGCCGCGAGTACGTGCAACTCCGCCTGAAGGATATGGCGGTCAGTTGATAATGGACAATGGATAATGGATAATGGATAATGGATAATGGATAATGGATAATGGATAATGGATAATGGATAATGGATAATGGATAATGGATAATGGATAATGGATAATGGATAATGGATAATGGATAATGGACAATGGACAATGTTCTTCTTGTTGTCCACAACGTCCACAACGTCCTTTCTTACCCTTCCTCCGTCGCTGGCAGCGTCTCGACGCTTTTTTCGTGCCGGATTTTCGACAGAATGCCCACCAGCGATGAGATTGCCGAGATGACGAAGAAGATCAGCGAGAGGGCGATGCCGGTGTTGACGTCGAGACCGAGGTGGTTGAGGGCGTAGAAGAAGGTGACCTCTCGCGCTCCGGCTCCGCCGATGGTGAGCGGCAAAATGGTGGCGACGCTGGAGATGAGGAAGATTGCCAGATAGTCGATCTGGTGAGCCGTGGCCGACATCGCCATGAGGATGAACCACGCCGAGATGACCTGCGTCCCCTGAATGACCAGCGACTCGAAAGCGGTCACGATGAAAACCGGCATGAACTGGCGGTAGATGAGCCAAGTCAAAAGCAGCGACAGGGGATAGGATACGGCGATGATCACCCATATCCAGAGCATCTCGCCGGGATAGAGCGCCGCAAAGGAGCTTGGAATGATCAACAGCGCCGACAGAAAGATGAGCGCGAAGATGCCGCTGACCCGATCCCAGAAGACGGCGTTGAAGATGTTGACAACCGTCAGGCCGTGATTTTTTTTCAGCACGTAGATTTTGTATCCATCCCCCCCGATGCCGCCCGGCAGGAAGAGGTTGTAGAACATGCCGAGGTAGTAGAGTTTCAGGTTGTACCACGCTGAGAGATTCAGACCGATAGCCTTGAAAAAGCGGTTCAGCCTTATAGCGTTGACGACCTTGGAGATGTTGAAAAAGAGGATCGATCCAAGCAGATAGCCGGGATGGGCATGACTGATGAGCGACGATAGCTGGTGAATATCGGTCTTTCTGAGCACGATGAAAAGCGCCGCCATGGTGAGCAGAAGCTGGACGGTCGTCTTGAAAACCTTGCTTTTGATGGAGCTACTTGTTTTTGTCAACGATCTCTCTGATGATGTAGGGTTTCTTGTTCTGCGACTCGTAGTAGGTGCGCATGATGAATTCGGCGATGAAGCCGGTGGTAATCAACTGGATGCCGATGAAAGTGAGAATCACGCCGAGGCTCAGGAGTGGGCGACCACCAATGTCGTTGCCGAGGATTTTCACGGCGAGCAGATAGAGGTCGATGCCGAGGCCGAGGAAGAGCGTGATGAAGCCGAGCGAGCCGAACAGGTGCATCGGCTTGTGGGCGTATTTCTGGAAAAAGAGCATGAAGAGCAGATCGCTCAGCACCTTCAACGTTCTGCCGATGCCGTACTTCGACTTGCCGTATTTCCGCGCGTGATGCCGTACATCAAGCTCCTCCATCTTCGCGCCGTAGAGCTGCACGAGCACCGGAATGAATCGGTGCAGTTCGCCGTACAGTCCGAGGTTTTTGGCCACGTCGCGCTTGAACACCTTCAGGGTGCAACCGTAATCGCGGATGTGGACGTTGGTCAAATTTCGGATCATCGCGTTGGCGATCTTGCTCGGAATCTTGCGCAGGATCATGCCATCCTGCCGCCCGGCCCGACGCCCGGCCACCACGTCGAGCCCCCTCGATTCGAGATGCGCGATCATCATCGGAATGTCGGCGGGATCGTTCTGCAAATCGCCGTCCATCGTGGCGATCAGTTCGCCCTGCGCCTCTTCGATGCCTGCCGACATGGCTGCCGTCTGGCCGTAATTCTTGTTCAGCACGACGAGACGCGCATTGGACGGAGCGCGGCGCTCGACTTCGGCGACGGTCGAGTCTGTCGAGCCGTCATCGACGAGGATGATTTCATGATCGACGCCGCCAAGCGCCGAAGCGAGCGCTTCGAAGAGCGGGCCGATGCTTTCGGCCTCGTTCATGAGCGGTATGACGACAGAGAGTTTCATCGGGAAGTCGGTTGAGTCGGCATTCTGACGAGCATGATTCCATATTTTCCGTACAGCGTCTCGACCGGCCCGAGTTTTTCGAGGCGGTCGATGGTGGTCAGAGTCACCTCACCCGGTTCAGGATGACGCCTTTCGGCAAAAGAGCCTGAATATACGAAAAAAGAGGGGTAATAGACCTTCCACATCACGATTTTCAAACCCTCCTTCCGGGCCAGCAGCGCCGCCTCTTTGACCGGCTCCTGCATGACTCGCGAGGCCATCGGCATGGCGATGAAGTTGAACGAAAAGGTCAGGAGCGCCCCGCCAAGGATGAAACGCAGCGATGACGCGAGCCGCGGCAGAAATTGCAGGATCATGCAGAGCGCCGCCGCCGCAAGCATCAAAAGCGAGAAGCGGTTGGCCGCCATCTCCGTCAGAAATCCCTGAAGCTGCGCCTGTATGAAGAGATTTTCCATCGACGGCATCAGTTGCCGGAGCACGAGCGGCAGGGCGGCGAGGATCAGAAGCAGGCCCGTCGGCCAGAGGGCAAGCAGCCACGAACGTTCGATTTTCGAAAGCTCCGCGCCAAAGAGGATGAAGAGCGGCGTGTAGCCGTAGATCATATAGTGCGGCAGCTTCGTGCCCGAGAGCGAGAAGAAGACGAAGACGAAGGCGAACCAGATCATGCAGAACTGCCAGAGCGGGTCGGCGAGGCGCTCGCGGAGCTTCGTGAAGAGTCCGAAAAACAGGCCGGTCGAGGGCATGAGACCGACGAGCACCACCGGTATATAATAAAGCAGCGAACCGGAGTGCCCCTCCATCGAACCTCCGAAGCGTCCGACATTGTGCTTCATGAAAAAGCCGTCGATGAACGCCTGCCCCTGCTCGCGGTATTCGAGCAGGTACCACGGCAGCGCGATCACGAGGAAGAGCGCGATAGCCGTCGGGTTCAGCATCGCCCGGAACCACGCCTTCAGCTCCTTCTGCACGAGGAAGAAGAGAAACGAGACCGCGCCCGGAATGAGGAGCGCCACCGGCCCCTTGTCGAGCATCCCGAAGCCCATCGCCGCGAAGGCGACGTAGATCCACGACCGCCGCTTGGTGCGCCAGTGGTTGAAGAGCGCCGTCAGCGTGACCGCCAGGCAGAGGTTGAGCACGGCGTCGGCGATGGCCGCCTTGGCGATGATGCTCACCTGCAACGAGAGCGCCATGAGCGCCGTCGCGAGTATCGCCTCGGTTTCGTTGCGTTCGCGTCGCACGAAGAGAAAGATCGCGCCTGCCCACAACGTCGCGGCGATGGCAGAGGGCAGCCGGAAAGCCAGCTCAGTGATGCCAAACGATTTGACCGAAAGCAGTTGCAGCCAGTAGACGAGAATCGGCTTGTCGAAGCGCAGTATGCCGTTCAGGTAGGTGGTGAGGTAGTTTTTCGACACGAGCATCTCCCGCGTCGCCTCGCTGAACGCCCCTTCGTCCACGTCGAAGAGCGGGCCGGAGCCGATGCCGGCAAAAAAGCTCAGAAAGACGATGAGCGCGACTCCCGCCAGGAGCAAGTTTCTGTTGGGCTTAAAGGGTTCCGGTTTCATCGAAAACAGTGCGGAAATAACGTTGGTAAAGCAGCGCGAAGGTCGCGATGCCGAGCGCCGACCCGGCCACGACGTCGCTCAGGTAGTGCTGGCAGAGCACGACGCGGCTCGCGGCGATCAGCATCGCGGCGGCGATGAAGGCCGGTCTGAAGCGCGGAAACAGCAGCGACAGGCTCAAGGCCGCACTCAGGGCCGTGGCCGAATGGCCGGAGGGAAACGATTGCCAGGCATGTTCCAGATGCCATCCGAAGAGGTCAAATCCGTAGATGCCCTGTTGCAGGAAGAGCTTCGGCCTGGCTCTGCCAAGGATGAACTTCAGAACATCCGCCGTCAGCCCCGACACGGCGACCGTGCTGAAGAGCAGAAAGCCGGTCGAGGAGATTCGCCGGTTCCGCCTGCGGAGTCCCGCGAACAGCAGAAGTCCGCCCACCAGATACCATTCGGATTGGCCCGCTCTGGTGATGCCTTTCCAGACGCTATGCCAGAGTCCGGCGTCGAGCCGATGGAAATAGAACGCCACCGGTTGATCGAAGAGAAAAAAGGAGATGGCGCAGAACAGCAGTGTTG
>JAAXWU010000034.1:20140-21363 GCA_013334855.1 Chlorobaculum sp.
TCGGATTGGCCCGCTCTGGTGATGCCTTTCCAGACGCTATGCCAGAGTCCGGCGTCGAGCCGATGGAAATAGAACGCCACCGGTTGATCGAAGAGAAAAAAGGAGATGGCGCAGAACAGCAGTGTTGCGAAAAGCAGTAAAAGTCGTGTCTGTCGTCGATCGTTCATGGTTTCGTTCAATGGTGCTTGAGCATCGGCAGCGGATCTCTTCATGCGCTGACTGGTCAATCGCAAGGTAATGATTTTTGGCTTTTTCTGGATTTTATCCGCATGAAGGAGGCTCGATATATTGGTGGCCACCCACTTTTTTATCACAGAAACTATATTTTGGCGTATAATAATGATAATTATCCAAGGATCAGGCGCGGAAAGCTTTGTTGTTTGTATACAAAAGAGTAATTTAAAATGTGTACGAGTTGATACTTACTAATTATAATTGTCTTACGATCATGAAAAAGGATGTTGTTTCTAACGGAACCATGTCATTCGACGATTTTAACGGCAGTGACCATGGTAGCGCTGGTTTTTTCGATTTTGCGGCAGAACACGGTGCTGCGTTTCATGAATTCATCCTGGCTGGCGTCGATCATCAGGCTGGTATTCAGGAGATGATGGCTGGCGAACTCGGCGCACTTGCCGCCACCGCTTCGGCTGCCGCAGGAAAGGCGGCATCTGTTTCAGCGACGGCTTCGAAGCTCTCTGTCACTGTGGTGAAGACCGTGGTCGTCGATACGACCGCGCCGACCGTCGCGAGCTTCAGCCCGGTTGACGGAGGCGCAAGGGCCGATGTCGCGACCAATATCACGGTAACGTTCAGCGAATCGGTCAAAGCCGGCAGTGGCTTGATCGAAATTCATGCAGGGTCGGCGACTGGCGCTCTGGTCGAAAGCTTCAATGCGGCCACGAGCACGCGCCTGAGCTTTTCGACCAGCAAGCTGACTATCGATCCGACGGCAAATCTCGATTACGGCAAGGATTACTATGTGACCTTCGCTTCGGGGGCGGTCAAAGACCTCGCGGGCAACAGCTACGCAGGCACGACGTCGTATGACTTCATGACCAAGGTGGCTGGTTCGACCTGGAGTTCGGTTTCGGGACACGGACTGCTCAATGTCGATTACATGCTCGAAACCGCCACGGGCGCGGTCGTCAGCGATGCGCCACTCTATGGCGATGGAACTGGCGTATGGGACTGGGGTCTCAACAAGATTCAGGCTCCCGATG
>JAAXWU010000145.1 GCA_013334855.1 Chlorobaculum sp.
ATACGGTCGACCTGACCTACAATGTCACCGAACGGCAGACCGACACCTTCAACGCCGCCATCGGCTACAGCGCATCGAGCGGCGGAACGGGTTCTCTCGGACTGACCTTCAACAACTTCTCGCTGGGAGATATTTTCAATCCCTCGGCATACCGTCCGCTTCCTCACGGCGACGGGCAGAAGCTCGCGTTCCAGTGGCAGTTCGGCTCGAACAACTACCGGACCCTGTCGCTCTCGGCCAGCGATCCGTGGGCGTTCGGCACTCATACCTCGCTGGGGTTCACTGCCTTCAAAACGAGGCAAAGCTATGACCTGACCACAAACACCGACACCACGAGGAAAACGATTGACCAGTACGGAGCCAACGTCACGATTGGCCGAAGGCTCACCTGGCCCGACGACTACTTCGCCGTCAGTTGGCGGCTTGGCTACCTGCATACGCAGGGCGGCTTCGTGAGCTTCCTCAACGAGACGAACTCTCCGGATCAGGCCGAGGAGTTTTCGATCACCCAGACCATCAGCCGGAACAGCATCGACAATCCGATCTATCCGCGCCACGGAAGCAAGAACGTCTTCACCGCGCAGCTTGCTGGCGGCGTACTGCCCGGAACGATCAACTTCTACAAGATGATCGGTACGTCGAGCTGGTTTTTCCCGGTTTCGCGAAATCTGATCGTCAACGTCGCCGCGCAGCAGGGATACCTCGACACCTTCAGCAAGGAGGATTATATCCCTTACACAAACTACTTCTATATGGGTGGCAGCGGCATGTCGTCCCTGCCGACCGTTCCGCTTAGAGGCTATCCCGACCACAGTCTTGGCGAACAATTCAGTGGCGAAACCGACCTGTATGGCGGTAAAATCTACTCGAAATTCACGACCGAACTTCGCTACCCGCTGACACTGAATCCAACGGCCAGCATCTATGCCCTTGTGTTTGCCGAAGCGGGCAATCTCTGGGCCAGCGGTTCGACCTTCGACCTGACCGATCTGAAAAAATCGGCGGGTATCGGTCTGAGGCTCTATCTGCCGATCATCGGCCAGATCGGCATCGACTACGGTTACGGCTTCGACTCCATTCCATCCGAACCGACCAAAAAGTCCCAAGGCTGGAGCTTCACCTTCTCGTTCGGCCAGCCTAACGACTGAGGCGTCTCTGCATGAAACGAAAAAAGCCATGACTGAAATCTCGCAGTCATGGCTTTTTTTATGATCCTGAAACGGGTTGCCGGTCGCGCCCGTGCTCAGGCTTCGCCTTCGCCGCTTTTGCGGAGGCGCGAAAGCTCATCCCGGATTCGCGCCGCCTCTTCGTAATCCTCATTGTTGATCGCCTCTTCGAGCTTCCGGTCCAGCTCCGCCGCACGCGACTCCTCGGTGGCAGGTTCCTCGCTCTTCTGCTGTTCGACAGCCTCCTCCGCGCTGGCCTGCTCCTCCTCCTCTTTCTGCCGCTCCTCGACGATGCCCGCTTCGTTCATGATCTCTTCTGAAACGTAAATCGGCGCGCTGAAGCGAACCGCTATGGCGATGGCATCGCTCGGCCTCGCGTCGATCTCGTGCACGACGCCGGCCATCTCGCAGATCACTTTGGCGTAGAAAGTTTCGTTATGCAGCTCGTCGATGAATACTTCGTTGACGTGAAGATCGAAGGCATCGGCAACCTGCTTGAACAGGTCGTGCGTGAACGGACGGGGCGGCTTGATGTTTTCGAGCTTGAGCGCAATGGCCTGCGCCTCGAATCCGCCGATGATGATCGGCAATTTGCGCTTGCCCTCCACTTCATAAAGAATGAGGGCATACGCGCCGTTGGTATGAGGACTCGTCGACAGTCCGAGAATATCGACCTGAAGTTTGTGCATGATACGAAAACATTTGTCGTTACAGCGGGAGCACAGCGATCCCGTGATTGTTTAACGGAAAAGTACGGTTAAACATTTCTCTATCAAAACAGTAAGACGCAATCGGGAATCAGGAATACGCACGGACGCTGTTTTGTTGAAACTGGCGTCGCTGCAAGTTTTCAGGGGCAAAGGCGTTGCATTTGATCTTCAGTTCAGAAGCCGGATGGGCTGACGTATTGTGCTGTATTTATTTATCCTTCCGGCACTGCCTGAAATGGTCATGCAGAATCGTCGCCATCCGTTTCTGCACCTGCTCTCGTTCATAGGTCGCAAGAAAGTGCTTCAGGCTCTCCTGGCCCATGCGAAGGCGCTGTTCGGAGTTCGAGACGAGCGATTCAAAGGCTGATTCCCACTCCGCCTCTGAGCTTGCCAGAAAGCCGCTTTTGCCGCAGATGACCGCATCGATGTTCGCGCCTACCCGCGAGGCTACGACCGGTTTGCCGTGCGCCATGTACTGCAAGAGCTTGAAGGCGCACTTGCCCCGGCTCCACTCGTCATCCTCCAGCGGCATGATGCCGATGTCAATCGAGTCGAGCCACGCTGCTTCCGTCTCTTTCGACCAGTTGACAAACTCCCATTTCGTTTGCAGCCCTTCTGGCGCTTTGCCGCTCATGACCGAGAATCTGACGTTCGGAAAGCGTGACTGGATGGAGGCCGCCGCCTGGTCGATCATCGAGAGAAAGTAGAGGTTGCCGGTGTTGCCGATCCAGCCGATGGTCACCTCCGGGCCGCTTTTTGACGGCGGCTCCGGGAGTTTGGTGTACGCGGTTGGAATGATGAAGGTGTTTGCCGGATTGAACCTGCGGGAGTAGCTGGCCAGCGCCTCGCTTCCGGCAAAGATGATCGACGAGCGCTTCAGGACGGCGTTCAGCCGCCGGATGCTCTGCTTCGAGCCGGGCTGCGTCGGTTTGGGTTTTCCTTTCAGATAACTTTCGACGGCGTAGAGGGCGTCGTCGTAATCGTAGATCAGCCGACTTTTTCGTGCGATGATGGCGGTGAAGAGCGGAGTCAGTGGTTTGCGTTGCAGCCAGACGTAATCGTACTCTCCGCAGCGGAGCGCAATCGAGAGTTTTTCAGGATAGCTTTTACTCGTGATGCGGATCGTCTGCATATCGATGCCATACTCCTTCCAGTATGGCAGGAACTGTTCGACGCGGTAGCGGTAACTGGCGCGGTTTTCGGCGAGATGCAGACAGAGAATCCTGATCATTCTGAAGCGTCAAGGTTTGATTTTCTCGCCCAGCCCGTCCACGAGAGCGATCCACCGGCCATCCGGCATCCGGTGCGGATCGACCGTGTGCATCCCTTTATTGTTCCAGCTTTCGGCTCCCTCCTGAATCACCGGCTTTTCGGACACCGGCTCCTCGCGATAGGTGGTCGGCGTCAGCTCGGTGATTCTGAAGCCCCATGCCTTGCTGCCGTAACGGGGCTGGCCGTCCTGCGCGTACCGGTAGAGCACGCTTCCATCCTCGATGACTCGCCCGCCTGGCCGTGCGAAGTGGTCGCTGTTTCTGAAGACAGGGCTTTGCGGATGCTCCCTCCAGGGGCCGGTCAGCGATTCGGCGACATGGAGATGGAGATTGTTGACCTTGCGCATGTAGCTGAAGAGGTACCAGTGGCCGTCGTGAAACACGACCGACGGGTCGAGCAGCGGCACCTCGCGTTTATCTCCTCTGAGCAGCGTCGCGATTGGTCGCCAGTCTTGCGGAAACGAGGCTGCCCGGTAGAGCCGGATCGATTTCGATTTGGCGCACTCGGGAATCATGTACATCTCGCCATCGTGTTCGAAAACATAGGGATAGGAGAGATGAAACCGCTCCCTGAGCGCCACGCCGGTGTAACGCCAGGTTTTGAGATCGTCGCTGATGGCGTGACCGATTTCGCCCATGTTCCGCTTCGTGTTGAGCAGCTCGAAGAAGAGGTGATGCGTGTCGTCGCAGGTGATCATGAAGGGATCGGCCACGAAACGTGCGGGCACATCGGTGATGTCGCTGGCCGTCAGGATGGGGTTGCGGATTCCGGTAGCGGGGGAGAGCGTCACGGGATCGGGACCTTCATACAGGCCAATCGACCAGATATCGTTCTCCTGGCGCTGCTGCTTGCGCCGCCGCCGTTCGAGCTGGTTCTTGACGAGCAGGCCGAGTCCGGCGAGGAGCGAGACGGTGATGATGGCAAGAACGATAGTCATGTGCCGGGCAATGCTTTATCGGAGAATGTGTCTCCGTTAATGTAGACGATTTCACGCTTCTTTCCCAACATCGCGAGCCAGAAGGCGTGTCATGGCGCTTGCGACTTCGTCCGGCTCGATGCCGCTCACTTCGCCCGTGGGGGAGATGACGATCTCGTACGGAATGGCGTAGGGGCCGAAGCGTGAGATGTCCTGCGGCGCTTCGCGGTAGAGGCCGACGACAGGCGTGCCGGTTGAGGAGGCGACATGCACCATCGAGGTGTCGGGCGTGACCAGCAGCCGCAGCATCGAGACGATGCGGCTCGCTTCGTAAAGATTCCGCGTGGGCGGCGAGGCGACGACGTTCGGGCAGCTCGCTTCGAGGCGGCGCTTGGCGTCGAGATCATCCGGGCCGGAGAGCACGACGAAGCGCTTGCCGGGAAGTCTGCCGGTCAGCGCTTTCCATTTCTCCTCCATCCACAGCCGGTTTGGCTCGCCCGCGCTGATGTTGACGCCGATGGGCGTATCGCCCTCGATCTTGCCAAGAAAAGTCGTCAACTCCTCCGTCACAGGCATGGCGGGAAGCGACGGGCGGCACGCCTCCCTGTCCGCGATGATGCCGAGCAGCGGCAGGAGGGCGCAGTTTTTGAGCGCCATGTGGAGGTGGAACTCCGTGTCGAGCACCCGGTCGTAGAG
>JAAXWU010000035.1 GCA_013334855.1 Chlorobaculum sp.
TGCCTGACGAGGGAACCTTCATCGTCGGCTTTGTCTGCGAGAACGACGCCTATCCGGCCTTCGACATGGTGGGTCTGAACAGGATCGCCATGAACACCAACTTCCGGTTCATTCCGTTGCGCTGCCTGGGCGGCCTCAACCTGGTGTGGATCGCCGACGCGCTGTCGCGTGGCGTTGACGGCATCATGCTGCTTGGCTGCAAATATGGCGACGACTATCAGTGCCACTACGTCAAGGGGAGCCAGATGGCTAACGAACGCCTCGGCAAGGTGCAGGAGACGCTCAGTCGCCTCATGCTCGAAGCCGACCGCGTCGAGCAGGTTCAGCTCGCCATCAACGAGTGGGACAAGCTGCCGGGCATTCTCGAAGCGTTTGCCAAAAAGGTCGAAGATCTGGGTGAAAATCCGTACAAGGGATTCTAAAACAATTACTGCGGGCGGGCTGTCCGTCGCTTTCGGATCGAATGCCGAAGAGCGGCGGGTCTCCTGCCCCGGTTCATACCGCTGATAATTCTGGAGGTTCTCTATGGCTCAAGATACTGTATTCACACCGGACGTAAAGTTTGTCAGGGAGCTGCAAAAGGCCGGTGCCGATACATTGAAAAAGTGCTATCAATGCGCCACATGCTCCGTGGTGTGCCCGCTGGCTCCTGATGACAAGCCCTTTCCGCGCAAGGAGATGCTCATGGCGCAATGGGGCCTGAAGGACGAGCTGCTCAAAAGCTCCGACATCTGGCTCTGCCACAACTGCAACGACTGCTCGAAGTACTGCCCGCGTGGCGCCAGGCCGGGCGACGTGCTCGCCATCCTGCGTAAAAGCGTCATTCAGGAAAACGCTTTCCCGAAGTTCATGGGCAAGATCGTGGGCGATCCGAACAACATCTGGCAGGCGCTGCTCATTCCTGTCGTTATCTTTCTGCTGCTCCTCGGCGTGACGGGGCATCTGCGCATACCGGAGGGCGAGGTGGTCTTCTCGAAGTTTTTCCCGGTTGAATTTATCGACGGCGTCTTCGTGCCGCTCTCGGCGCTGGCCGTGGGCATGTTCGCCATCAGCATTTCGCGCTTCTGGAAGAACATGACCGAAGCCTCCGGCTTGAAGCCGAAAGCGGAGTTCATGCCGAGCCTCGTCGAGACGCTCAAGGAGATCATGACCCACGCAAAGTTCAAGAAGTGCGACGAAAACAAGGATCGCTCGGTCTCGCACGTGCTGGTGTTCTATGGCTTTATCGGTCTGGCCATCACCACCGGCTGGGCGGTGTTCAACCTCTACATCCTGCACTGGGAGCTGCCCTACGCGGTTGACGAACATGCGATCGCCATTTTCGGCGGCTCGGCGGTAGCGGCCTGGATCTACAAGGTGATCTTCAAGCTCTTCGCCAACGCCAGCGCCATCATGCTGCTCGTGGGCGGAACGCTGGTGATCAAGAACCGCCTCAAGGAGCGGAGCGTCGAAACCACGACCTCGTCCTTCGACTGGCTCTTTGCCGGAATCGTACTCATGGTCGGCGTCTCAGGCTTTCTCGCCCAGGTGATGCGCGTCACCAACTTCCCGGCGGCGCTGGCCTACGGCACCTACTTCATCCACCTCGTGCTCGTGTTCTACATCATCGTCTACCTGCCGTACTCGAAGCTCGCGCACTTCGTCTACCGGACGGCGGCGATCACCTACACGAAGATGCTGAAGAGGGACGTCGAGATGTGACAAACTTTGCGCGGATGAAACTGCGCGATGGAGATTGAAACATGAAGGGGTCGCTCGAAAAGGCGACCCGCTTCATTTGAGGGCTTCGATTGGGTGGCTTCGATTGGGGCGGATTACTCTTCGATGATCTGGCCTTTCATGCCGTCGGGGCTGAAGACGCACATGGCGTCGAACACGCCGTTATCGGGGTAGCACATGCAGCGGTAGGAGGCGGTCTTGTTGTAGTTGTTTTTCAGATTGGCCCAGCCGTTCACGTACAGCTTGCACTCGTCGTTGAAGCAGATGTACATGTAGGGTGTGCACCAGCCGAGGCCATCGCCATAGTTGATCGGCGGCGGTTCACATTTTTTCATTTTCGCGCCGCAATGGGGGCACGCGGGAGCTTCCGTTATTTTCATGGTATTTCTGATTGACTCGAAATTTGGGTAAGTTGCACGACCCTGGAGGGTTTTCCGAAGAAAATGGAGCGTTGTGCTCCGTTCCGGGAGTGCCATCATGATAACCCATCCAGAGAGTTTCTGCAACAGTTTATGACAAACATTCCGCTGTTTTTCCCCGTTTCCGGTGGGGACGCGCAGCCGGGCAAACCAGCAATGTGATGGAAAATATTCTCGACAAACTCGGCATAGAACTCAACGCAGAGACCCGCCTCACCGGCGAAAGCAAGTTCAGCTTCAACTGCCACAGCGGCCTCGCCTGCTTCAACAACTGTTGCAGCAATCTCGACATCGTGCTCACTCCCTACGATATTCTGAGGATGAAAAAGCGCCTCGGCCTCACCTCAGCCGAGTTCATCTCGGAGTACACCGAACCGGTGATCCAGAAGGAGTCGAAGCTGCCCTTCCTGAAGCTCAAGCTCGGTGAAGAGGGCAAGTGCCGCTTTGTCGCCGCAGAAGGGTGCACAGTCTACGGCGACCGCCCGGCGGCGTGCCGCTACTACCCGCTCGGCTTCGGCATCTACAAGAACGAAGAGGCTGGCGACGACTTCTATTTCCTCATCAAGGAGGAGCACTGCAAGGGGTTCGGAGAAGAGCGCGAATGGACGGTAGGGGAGTGGCGCAAAAACCAGGGGATCGACGAGTATGACGACAAGAACCGCGTCTGGATGGAGGTGATCCTCAACAAGAAGCTCTACAGCCCGGAGCTCGAACCCGACGAGAAGAGCCTGAAGATGTTCTTCATGGCGAGCTACGACCTCGACGCCTTCCGGGACTTCGTTTTCCAGAGCCGTTTTCTCGACGTGTTCGACATCGAAGAGGAGCGCCTCGAAATCATCAAAAGCGACGACTCCGAGCTGATGCTCTTCGCCCACCAGTGGCTGCTGTATGCGCTGTTCAGAAAGCCGACGATGAATTTGAAACAGGCGTGAAGTTTTGTGAGAATAGGTCATATGGGTCGTACAAATCCTATATGACCTATGAGTTACCATACAGCATTGAACTATAAGGCCATTGCCCTATTCTCTCTACCCTCGATTTTTCAGCAAACTCATCTATTGCAATCCTTCGCTGACCTATACAGGGCGAGCATCGCCCCGAACGGGAGAATTCGGTGGCAACTCCGGGTTTATTGTTATTGCGAGTAAAAATGAAGTGTAGATGGTGTGTGCTATGAGGAAATGCATAGGTAATATATATAGCAAAAGAGAAAATAATTACTCTTTATTGGAAATGATTTAGGAAAACAGTAAATTATGACTGGGTAGCTATAGAGTTTTACAAATTTATTTATGGGGGATCACGGTATGAAAAAAGTAATTGGTGCGCTTATGGCTTCCGCCATAGTGCTTGCGACAAGCGGCGGCGTGGCTCACGCTGCTACGGGTCAGATGGTCGATCTTGATGTTCAGGGATCTACATATGATGGTTCAGGTCCTGTATTGACAAACGGAGCGGATTATTACATGTATAGTATTTCGTCAGCCACGGGTGAGACCAATAAACCCATTCCGCTTGTAGAAGCAAGTGGGTCATCAACAAATGCGAGGCTGGCATATACTGCAGATGCCAGTACTGCAATTAATACTGCTCTTGGTATGTCGACTACAATGGCTGCTACTCCTTATGTTTTATTGTTTGACGGTTATATGAATTCCGATTCAGTCGGCTCGATCACCTTTTCTCGACTTGACGCCAGTAAAAACTACGAGATGGTGGTGTATGCTCAGCGAGAAGTTGGGCAGGCGACCTCTTTAAAAATCAATGGTACCCAGGTTATAACGAACGCGTCCAATTTATCCGCATTGACGCAGGCAACGGCAGCTAATAGCTTAAATGGAAACTATGCCTACATTTCTGGCCTGACCTCTAATTCTTCAGGAGTGCTTTCTTTCACTTATCAGGGACAAATTAGCGGTCTGCAGATCAAAGAGCTTCCGGCTGCCGTGCCGGAACCGGCGAGCGTAATGCTGCTTGGTGTTGGTGGTCTTTTAGGCGCATATCGCATGAGGAAAACCCGCGAGAACGAAGCTGCGTGATCTCTTCTCGACCGGTGAGTATATAAAAAAGCAGAAAGCCCCCCTCTGATAGTTAGTTAAAATCAAAGGGGGCTTTTTTGTTAACGGAAATGCTTCTTTCTAACAAATTCGCCATCCATCCCCACCTGTTCACTAAGCCCACCAAGTTCACATCGTCCACACGGCACATATCCCCAGCCCCGCGCTCTTCCTTCCTTTGCGCATCCGCAAAAACCGCTTTTTTTCTGAAAGCTTGGCCTCGCAACGTTTTCCCCTCGTTGCACGGCTCTGGATCAAAAAGATTTTTTCATCAGCTACACCAGCGCTGAATCGGCCAACCGGCGCTTTCCGATGCTCTGCGAGAAGCACCGAAAAACCATCAGGTAGGCGTAAGCTTATTGCCATGGGTCGTACAAGTCTTCCATGGCCTATACGATTTATACGACCCGTTCCTCCTGTGAATGACCATGCGCCGCTGAATTATCGGGTCGATTCATGTTTGACGGGGATCGACTTTTACGCTCACTCCGCTCTCACCTGTTCAATCGGCTCATCTTTTTCAATCCACCGCTTGCCCCGGCAGCACCCGAGCCTCTCCGAACGCCAGATTCGCACACCGTGCCTCACCAAACCTGATTCGGCGAGGCGGCAGCTGTTGTCGAGCACGAGCCGGAGCACGTGGCGAACAACTCCTGCTCCAGATTACCCTTGAGAAGCGTAAGAAGTTCAGACAAAAGATGATTGAAAGATACAAAATATATATATAATCATCAAAAATATAAATACTCTGTATTGGAGGATGTTTACGAAAAAAGTAGATTTCCTCTTGTTGGATACAGGTATTTTATAAATTTATTTTTTTAGGGGGATTGCTATATGAAAAAGGTAATCAGTGCGCTGATGGCTTCCGCCGTGGTGCTGGCGACCAGCAGTGGCGTGGCTCATGCTGCTGTGGGAGAAATGATTAACGTTGACGTTCAGAACAACACCTATGGAGGTTCTGGACCAGTACTCACAAACGGTTGGGATTACTATGGTTATAGTCTGTCTTCTGCTTTCGGTGAGACCGGTAAACGAATAGCTTTAGTTCAGGCTAATGGAGACGAATCGATCGCCAGATTGACTTACACTACAAATGCCAGTACAGCTATCGGTGTAAGCTCCGGTACGTCGTCGGCCATGTCAACAACGATATACGCTGATTTGTTTGATGGCTATATGAATTCAACGGGAGTGGGTTCCATCAGTTTTACCGGGCTTGATGCAAGTAGACCCTATGAGTTGGTTGTGTTCGCTCAGAGAGAAAACGGGCAGGCGACTTCTTTAAAAATAAACGGCACGCAAGTTATCACTAATGGGTCTGATTTGACTGCTCTGACGCAAGCTACTGCCGGAAATGGTTATAACGGGAACTACGCGATAATCTCAGGGTTAAGTTCCAATGCTTCTGGTGGTTTGTCATTCACCTATCAGGGACAACTTAGCGGATTACAGATAAAAGAGCTTGCGGGCCCGGTGCCGGAACCGGCGAGCGTTGTGCTGTTAGGGGTTGGCGGTATTTTAGGCGCATATCGCATGAGGAAAACCCGCGAGAACGAAGCCGCGTGACCTTCCGTTGACCGGTGAGTATATAAAAAAGCTGAAGCCCTTCTGAGAGTAAGTTTAAATCAGAGGGGCTTTTTTTATTGCCTGAACCGCTCAATACCCGCATCCCGCCATCAATGTCCACTTCGTCCACAGCGTCCACACTGCACAAATTCGCAGGCACAACGCCTTCCGCCTCTTGGCGTTACCGTAAAAACCCGCTATCTTCCTGAAAGCGTGGCCTCGTAACTTTTTCCCCTCGTTGCATGGCTCAGGATCAAAAGGATTTTTTCATCAGCTACACCAGCGCTGACAGGCAATGGGCCGAGTGGATCGCCTGGCATCTCGAAGATGAGGGCTACACCACGGTCATTCAGGCGTGGGATTTCCACGCGGGCGGGAACTTCATTCTTGAGATGCATCGGGCGGCAAAGGGAACCGGTAGAACGATTGCCGTGCTGTCGGAAAAGTATCAGCAGTCGATTTACACGCAATCCGAATGGGCGGCGGCGCTTGTTCACGATCCGACTGGACAGAAACGGCTTGTGATACCGGTCAGGATTGAAGACGTAATTTCTAAAGGGTTATTTGCTCCTTTGATTTACATCGATCTTGCCGGATTGCCGGAAGAGCAGGCGAAGGAAAAGCTGCTCACCGATATTCTGGTGACGATGAGCAGTGAGCCGCAGAGACCTGCAACTGCGCCGCATTTTCCGGGCGGCGTCGGAACCACGCCGTCCGCCGCAACAGCTGAGCCTCGCTTTCCCGGAGTGCTTCCGGGGGTTTGGAGTGTGCCGTTTCAGCGGAATCGGAACTTTACCGGCAGGGAGGAGATTCTGACAGGGCTTCGAGATGGGTTCGGCGCGTCGGCCAAACAGATCATTCACGGGCTTGGCGGCGTCGGGAAGTCGCAGATTGCCGCTGAATTCTGTTACCGGAATGCGGCGAGTTATGGCGTGGTCTGGTGGTTACGCGCTGAAGAGGAGTCGAGTCTGATTGCCGGGTTTGCCTCGCTTGCCAAAGCGCTGAAGTTGCCGGAATCTGAGGCTCAGGAGCAGGACATCGTAATTCAGGCGGTTCGGCAATGGCTGGATCGTCACGGCGAATGGCTGCTGATCTTCGACAACGCCCGAAATGCGGAGAGCCTTCGCGGCTACCTGTCGCAGGGCGCGAGCGGCCATGCGCTGATGACGTCGCGCAATCACGACTGGCGGCACGTTGGAACAGCGCATGAAATCGTCAAATGGCTGAGGCCCGATTCGGTTGCTTTTTTACAGAAACGAACAGGCAAGGATGATCCGGCGGCTGCGGACGGCATCGCGGACGAGCTGGGCGACCTGCCGCTCGCTCTCGAACAGGCTGGCGCGTATATCTGCCAGAAGCAGAAGAGTCTTGCCGAGTATCTCGCCGATTTTCAGCAATTCCGAACCGAACTCTGGAATCGGGAAAAAAAGCCTTCGGATTACCCCGATACCGTCGCGACGACATGGCTCATGGCGTTCGAGGCGATAGAAGATGTTCCATTGGCAAAGGAGTTGTTGCTCTTTTGCAGCGTCGTTGCGCCGGATAATATTCCAAAAAGCCTTGTGAAAAGTGCATTTGAATATGCCGCCGGACAAGACAGCGAGCCAGCCGAAATCAGCAATTTCGCTCTCGACGATGCCCGTGGAGCGCTGTGCTCCTATTCACTGCTCACCACTGATACCGACAGCTTTTCCATCCACCGCCTCGTGCAGACGGTAGCGCAAGACCGGACGGGTGAGGATGAGATTGCCCGCTACCGAATGATTATGCTCAGGGTGTTGAGTGAAGCGTTTCCAAATGATGGGTATGATAATCCTGCGTGCTGGCCGGAATGTGAACAACTGTTGGCTCATGCGGAAAAGATTGCGGAGGAAGACGAGCAATCGTTGGAAATGGCAAATCTGCTCAACAGCATGGGCATTTATTGTCATGGACGAGCCTTCTATGCAAAAGCCGATCTGCTTTATCGGCGGTCGCTTAAGATATTGGAAGAGCAGTTTGGCAGCGATCATCCTGAAGTTGCGACGAGCCTCAACAATTTGGCTGATGGGCTAAGGGAACGTGGTAAGTACGCCGAAGCCGAGCCGCTTCACCGACGTGCGTTGAAGATCAATGAAAAGCAGTTTGGCAGCGAGCATTCTAAAGTTGCAACGAGTCTTAACAATTTGGCTGGATTACTTTTTTCCCAAGGCAAGTACGCCGAAGCCGAGCCGCTCTGTCGACAAGCGCTGAAGATCGATGAAAAAGCGCTGGGTACAGATCATCCCGATGTTGCAACCGACCTCAACACTCTGGCGTTATTGCTTTATGCCCAAGGCAAATACGCCGAATCCGAGCCGTTTAACCTGCGGTCGTTGAAGATCAGGGAAGAGCAGCTTGGCAGTGAGCATCCCTCTTTGGCGATCAGCTTAAATAATCTGGCGGAACTACTTCGAGTGCAGGGCAAGTACGCCGAAGCCGAGCCGCTCTACCGTCGAGCGCTGAAAATCAGGGAAGAGCAGCTTGGCGGGGAACATCCCGATGTTGCAACCAGCCTGAACAATCTGGCGTTATTGCTTTACGCCCAAGGTAAATACGCCGAAGCCAAGCCGCTTTACCAGCGCTCGCTGAAGATATGGGAAGAGCAGCTTGGCAGCGAGCATCCTAATGCCGCGCAGAGCCTGAACAATCTGGCGGCATTGCTTTATGCTCAAGGCAAGTATTCTGAAGCCGAGCCGCTAATCCAACGTGCTTTGCAGATTTGTGAGAACGTATTAGGAACCTCGCATCCCAACACGATACTATTTAAGAATAATCTGGCGGCATTGCGGGAGGAGATGAACAAGCGGTGAGCGTTCGGCGGGTTCTGTAGGGGCGGGTTTTACGCCCGCCCTTGTTGCGTGTGGCGGGGCGTTTCGTGGACGGCGTGGACGTGGTGGACGACGTGGACAATATGGCGGTGTCGCCGGGAATGAAAAAAGGGAGCGGCACGGCTCCCTTTGTTGTGTTCCACAATCTGAAGAGGACGGGCATGAAACCCGTCCCTACAATGTAATCGTCACAAATCCATTACAAATCCGCCTGTGGCATGGCTTGCACTTCGGCTGCCGTGAAGACCGGGCCTTCTTTGCAGATATAGACCGAGCCGACGTTGCAGCGGCCGCATTTGCCGACGCCGCATTTCATGCGGTTTTCGAGCGTCGTGTAGACGTTCTCCGCTGTGAAGCCGAGCTTCTGGAGTGCCGCGAGGGTGAACTTGATCATGATCGGCGGGCCACAGAGTACGGCGATGGTGTTCTCCGGCGACGGGGCGGCCTGTTCGAGCACGGTCGGCACGAAACCGACGTGATCCTGCCAGTCCGGCGTTTCGCCTCCCGGATCGACCGTCAAGACGAGGCGCACGTCGTCTCGCTTTTTCCACTCGTCCAGCTCGTTTTTGTACACCAGATCGGCCACGGTTCTCGCGCCGTAGACGATGGTCACGTCCCTGTACTTTTCCCGCTGGTCGAGGCACGACCAGATGACGCTGCGCGTCGGTGGGAGCGCGATGCCGCCCGCGATGAAGAGGAGGTTCTTCCCCTCGAACTGCTCGATCGGAAAGCGGTTGCCGTACGGGCCTCGGAAGGTCACGATGTCGCCCGCATCGACGCTGGCGAGGGTCGATGTCACCCGGCCCGACTGGCGGAAGGTGCATTCGATGTACTCCTTGCGGGTCTCCGGGCTGGCGACGCAGAAGGTGCTTTCGCCCTCGCCGAAGATGCCGTACAGGCCGAACATGCCGGTCTTGTAGTTCGCCTTGAAGAACTCGTGATCCTCCTCTTTGACGAATTCGAGCTTGAGCGTGTTGACGCCGGGGGCTTCAGCGCGCTTCGATACAACCCGCATCGGGAACGGGCTGTAGATCATGTCGTGGGTATGGAATCGGTCTTGTGTCACCTCGGTAAAGTTGAAATCGCTTGCAGAGTTTCGGTAATACCCATGTCCACCGGGCATTGGCGGGTGCAGCGGCCGCAGCCGGAGCAACTGTTCACGCCGAACTTGCCGCGGTAGTAGTTGAATTTGTGCATGATGCGCTGACGCCACCGGGTCGATTGCGTGTTCCTCGGGTTGTGGCCGGAGGTGTGCATCGTGAAGTTCGCGAAGGAGCAACTGTCCCAGTTCTTGCGCCGGATGCCCTGATAGGTGTCCCCCTCGTCCTGTATGTCGAAGCAGTGGCAGGTGGGGCAGAGGAAGGTGCAGCTTCCGCAGCCGACGCAGCGCAGGGCGATATCCTTCCAGAACTGGCTCTCGAAGCTCGCCGGATCGGCCAGCCACTCCATCACCTTTTCGACATCGAACTTTTCGGCCACCTGCGGCAGGGGAGCGGTAGGCTCCGAATTCTCCTGCAGGAGCGGGGAGATCGTCTCCAGAAGCGCCGTGCCGCGCTCGCTTACCGCCTCGACCTGCCATCCCGCGCCGTTAAGCAGCGGGCGGAGCAGCACGTCCGCGCCTTTGGCGCTGTCGGGCGAGAGCTTCACCGAGGTGCACATGCAGAAGTCGTCCGCCTCCGTGCAGACGATGGTGACGATCACCGAGTTCTCGCGTCGCTTGAACCAGTAGTCGTCCTTGTAGTCCCAGCCGAAGAGCGGGTCGTCGATGGCCAGGCCCGAAGCGTCGCAGGGGCGCACGCCGAAGAAGACGCGCTTCTGATCGGGCGGCGTCATGGTCTCGCTGTCGATCTGGTGTTTACTGATCTTGTATTTGATCAAGGGTTCGGTCTGCGGGAAGAAGTGATCCTTGATGGTGCGCTCCGGCAGCACGAGGTCGAAGGCCATGTCGCTGGCCTTCTGCACCTCGCCGAAGCTGCTCATCTCATGCCGCCTGACCGGCGCGAGCACGCTGAAACCGGCTTTTTGCCACGCGGCGATGCAGTCGTCGAGTTTGTTCCTGAGAAGTATTCTGGTCATGCTTGTCCGGATGCTTTAAAGAATGAAGGTCTCGGGATCGTCCTGCTTGAAGCTCGCGAGCACCGGTTTCTGGTTGCTGTTTTCGCCAGCGCAGTAATCGAAAGCGTCGATCACCTCCTTGCCCATGCGGTAGTTGACGAGCCGGAGCGGAATGTTCACCGGGCAGGCCCGGTCGCAGGCTCCGCAAGCCGCGCAACGTCCGGCCAGGTGGAAGGCGCGGACGAGGTTCCATTCGAAGTTGCCGAGGGTGTGCGACGAGGTGCTGACCCACTGCGGCTGGTTGACATCCACAATGCAACGGCGGCAGTAGCACATCGGGCAGACCTGGCGGCAGGCGTAACACTTGATGCATTTCGCGAAATGCTCCTTCCAGAACTCGAAGCGCTCCGTCGCGCTCATCTCCTCGATCCGCTCGGCCTCCTGCAAAATGTGTGGTGGCGGCGTAAGGCTTCTGATCTGTTCGCCGATGCTGAAATCCGAAATGTTACGTCCTTCGAGTGGCGTAATCTCCTTGCCGTTCTCGATGGCGTATCCGAGGATTACCACCTGCTCGGGCTTGAGCTGCGCTTCCGAGATGAGAATATTGATGCTGCGGATGCCGTCCGGCTTGAGGAAAACCGCCACCTTCTTGCCATCCGAAAGCAGCCCTTCGGTGACGAGGTAGGTCGAGAGGTTCGCGATGCAGGCCGCGTCGAGCACGAACTTCTGCGCCTCGTCCGGCGTACGGGCAAAGAGCGGGCGACGTCGGTCGGCGGTCGAACCCGCGCCGAAGCCGATGACCAGCTTCACCTCGCCCGACGAGAGCAGCGCCGCTGCCTCACTTCTGTATTGTTCCTGTATTCCCATTGATTAGTACGAAGACTGGGTTTCGATGACTTTTTGCAGCTCCTGGTACTGCGTGAACGGGCCGAGCTTGCGGGTCTCGTCGGTGATCTCGTTGATCATCTCGGCGAACTTGGCCCCCTCGGCGGCGCTGACCCACGAGAAGCGGATGCGCTCCTCGGGAATGCCGGTGAAGGCGAGCAGGGCGCGAAAGACCGTCCAGCGGCGGCGTGCGTGGTAGTTGCCCGCCGTGAAGTGGCAGTCGCCCGGATGGCAGCCGCTGACAAGCACGGAGTCGGCACCCTTCTGCAAAGCCTTGAGGATGAACATCGGGCTGATGCGTCCGGTGCAGGGGAGACGCACGATCCTGACGTTCGGCGCGTATTTCAGACGGCTCGTGCCTGCAAGGTCTGCGCCCGCGTAGGTGCAGTAGGTGCAGACAAAAGCCACTATTTTCGGTTCGAATGGTTCGCTCATCGGCGGTTTCGGTCGCTTGGTTGATTTCAGGTTTCGATTACGTCGCTCGACGGATCGTCAGAGCGCCATCACTTCGGCGAATATCTGCTTTTCGGTAAATCCTGCCAGGTCGATGCTGTTCGATCGACAGAAGGTCACGCAGGTGCCGCAACCCTGGCAGAGGCCTGGATTGACGCTGGCCACCTGTTTGACGAGGTTGCCGTTCCGGTCGCGAATGTCTTTTTGCTCGATCGCGTTGTACGGGCAGGCGTAGACGCAGCCCCAGCATCCGGCGCAGGTCGATTCGCCGACTGCCGCCACCACCGGCTCGCGTTCGAGCTGCTCGCGGCTGAAGAGCCCGAGTACCTTGGCCGCCGCTGCCGAAGCCTGGGAGACCGAGTCGGGAATGTCCTTCGGCGACTGGCACGCGCCGCAGAGGTAGATGCCCGCCTTGGCGGTTTCGACCGGGCGAAGCTTCAGATGCGCTTCGTTGAAGAAGCCGTACTCGTCATAGCCGATGCCGATGCGCTTGGCGAATTGCTTGGCGTCGGGCTGGGGCGTCATGGCCGTGGCAAGCACCACCATGTCGGCGGCCACCTCGACCGGCTTGCCGAGCAGCGTATCGACGCCGCGCACGATCAGCTTGCCATTCTCCTCGAACACCTTGCTGACGCGCCCGCGCAGGTAGTCGGCCTCATCCTCCTCGATGGCGCGGCGGGTGAACTCGTCATACCCCTTGCCCGCGGCGCGGATGTCCATATAGAAAATCTTGCTGTTGCTGCCATGGTGCTTGTGCGCGTAGAGCATGGCGTGTTTTGCCGTGTACATGCAGCAAATCTTGGAGCAATATTTTACGCCTTTCGACGGATCGCGCGAACCTGCGCACTGAATGAAGACCACGGTCTCCGGCTCCTTGCCGTCCGACGGGCGCTGTATTTTGCCCGCGGTCGGGCCGCTGGCCGAAGCGAGACGCTCGAAGTGCAGGCCTGTGATGACGTCTTTATACTTGCCGTATCCGTACTCGCCGTAGACGCTCGTGTCCTGGATCTGAAAGCCGGTAGCCACCACGATGGCACCGAACTCGATGGTTTCGACGCTCTCCTGTTGCTCGAAGTCAATAGCGTCGATCTGGCAGGACTTTTCGCAGATTTTGCATTTGCCGTTCTTGAAGTAGGTGCAGCGGCTCTTGTCGATGACCGGCACGTTGGGCACGGCCTGTGCAAATGGCGTATAGATGGCCGTGCGGTTGCTGAGTCCGAGTTCAAATTCGTTCGAAATCTTCTTGACCGGGCACTTCTGGATGCAGTCACCGCAACCAGTGCATTTGCTCATATCGACATAACGAGCCTTCGTACGTATCTTTACCGTGAAGTTGCCGATGTAACCGTCCACCTCTTCGACTTCAGAGTAGGTCATGACGGTGATCTTCGGGTGCTGGATCGCTTCGACCATGCGCGGCGTCAGAATGCACTGTGAGCAGTCGAGCGTCGGGAAGGTCTCGGAAAGCTGCGACATGTGGCCGCCAATCGAGGGTTCGCGCTCGACCAGCACCACTTCGCGTCCCGCTCCGGCGATGTCGAGCGCCGCCTGGATGCCCGCGATGCCGCCGCCGATGACGAGCGCACGGCGTGTGACCGGCACGGAGATCGGCTTCAGTTCGTTGTTGCGCTTCACTTTTTCGACCAGCGAACGGGTGATCTCAATGGCCTTGCTCGTGGCCTGATCCTTCTCCGAATGCACCCAGGAGCACTGCTCTCGGATGTTGGCCAGTTCGAGCATGTAGGGATTCAGACCGGCCTCGGCGCACGCCTTGCGGAAGGTCGTCTCGTGCATCCTCGGCGAACAGGCCGCCACGACGACGCCTGTCAGGTTGTGCTCCCTGATGGCGCGTTTGACCGTCTCCTGACCGGGATCGGAACAAAAATATTTATACTCCTGGCAGATTTCCACGCCGGGATGGTCGGACAGGCTTTTGACGAGAATGCCCGTATCGACCTTCGAGGCGATATTTTCACCGCAGTGACAGACGAAAACTCCTATTTTTGCCATCCTGAAGTACTGAGTTTAAGATGTTTCCGGTACCCGGGCAACGTGCCGCGTTTCGTGTACCGACAGACCAAGGGGACAGTCAGTCCCGTATACCGCTGTGAACAGCAGTGCGTTTCGAGCTTTCAAATTGAGAGATTTCCTTCACGGCCAATCCCTTTATCTTCAGATCGTCATCATGAAAAAACAGGATGCTGAAGCAGGTATCAGCCGATCAGTACAGTTTCCCGCCGGATGACGGGAGGTTTACGATGCCGGATGGACGAACCACCTGAAGATAACTACAAATATATCTTCTTTTCATACGCCGGGCGCATATTATTGGTTTCTGACCATGGCGGTTGCCGGTACGAAGTGCTTGTCGAGCGCCACCTCTTCGGGACTCGCGCCGCAAGCCAACGCGACCAGATCGGAGATGTAGTACACCGGCATCGGGCTGAGGTCGTTGTACCGTTTGCGCATTCCCTCCTGGCGCATGTCGAGGTTGGTGTGGCAGAGCGGACAGGCCACGACGAACGCCCCCGCGCCATTGATGGTGGCGTTTTTGGCGATCTTGTGCGTCAGGTCTTCGATCATCTCCTGCTGGGCCATCGTCAGACCCGCGCCGCAGCACTCGACCTTGTAGGCCCAGTCAACCGGTTTGGCGCCAAGCGCTTCGATGATCGCTTCCATCTTCGTGGGGTTCTCCGGATCGTCGTAGCCCATCGCCTCCAGAGGACGAACGAGCAGGCAGCCGTAGTAGCAGGCGAGCGGCAGCTCCTTGAGCGGATGGGTGACCCGTTTTTTGAGCTCTTCCGCGCCAATCCCTTCGAGCAGTTGCATGACGCCGATGTAACGAGCCTTGCACTCGGTGTCGCGTCCCATCACGCTCTTCAGTTCAGCGCGAAGCTCCTCGGACTCCATGAGCGCCTTGCGGGCGGTCACCTGCCGGTTCAGGCAGGCGGCGCAGGGGGCGAGCACGTAGTCGAATCCCTGCTGGTCGGCCAGCGCCTGGTTCCGCGCCGGAAGCAGCATCGATAGTTTGTGGTTGGTGGCGTGAGCCGAACTCGCGCCGCAGCAGTTCCAGTCCTCGACCTCGTGCAGCCTGATGCCGAGCCGGTCGCACATCTTGCGGATGGAGATATCGTAATCCTTCGCCGTGCCGGAGAGCGAGCAGCCGGGATAGTAGCCAATGGTCATGCCGGGGGTGATTCTGACTGGCTCGTCCGGCTTGAAAGTGCGCTTCGTCGGCTTGCGCCTGGGCGCGGGCGCATGGCTTGGCTGTTCGGCGATAGTGAAAATCTTCTCGATCTGCTCCTTATGCTCGACCGTCTCCTTCGAAGTGATGGCCGTCACCGGATTGATCTTGCCCTGCTTCATCATCTTCAGACCCGCGCCCGCGTCCTGCAGGAATGTGCGGGTGCGCAGCTTGTAGCTGTTGACGAGCGCCAGCTCCTGCAAACGGCCGCTTTTGCGCACCGTGTTCAGGAACGAGGTGTGGAAGGCCGTGACCAGCTTTTTGGATTTGTCGGTCGAGACGATGCCGCTCTTGAGCGCCATTTCGCGGAGGGCGTCCATCGTTCCGGCGATCTCCATATTCTGCGGGCAACGCGCCGTGCAGGTCATGCAGCCGATGCAGTACCAGAGCGAATCGCTCCGCATCGCCTCCTCGACGTAACCGGCCTGCACGAGGCGCATGATCCGCGTCGGCGGATTGTCCATGAAGCCGCCAGCGGGACATCCGGCGGTGCATTTGCCACATTGATAGCAGCAGGCGTAGTTATTGCCGGTCGCCTGTTCGAGCTGCTGCTTCAATGAATCTGTACGGATAGTATGCTCCATCGATCGATGACTGCTGATGTTTGAATATCCTGGAAACGATGTAACGTTCAAACTGCCTTATAGCTGTAACTCTGCTGCGCGACGTAATGACGTGTTCGACTACGTCAAGGTGAGCGGTGCCAGCTATTTTTGGATGAGTTCGCGCGGGTTCTAACAAGGACATGAGTGTTTATTGTACTAAAAAATACACTAATGTCAAATTAAGGCCGCTATTTTCTTTACTTCCCGTGAAAGCCGTATTATCAAGAGTGTGACAATGTGCAGGTTTAGCTGAAAATCAAACAACGACAACTATGTTAAAAGAGTTCAGGGAGTTCGCCCTCAAGGGCAATGTGGTCGATATGGCGGTTGGCATCATCATCGGCGGAGCCTTCGGTGCACTGGTCAACTCGCTGGTCAACGACCTATTGATGCCGCCTCTCGGCCTTCTGCTGAAGGGGGTCGATTTTGCCAATCTTTTTATCGTGCTCAGGGAGGGTGCGCAGGCAGGCCCCTATCTTGCGCTTGCCGAAGCCAAAAAAGCCGGAGCGGTGACGCTCAATTACGGTATTTTCATCAATGTGCTCATCGGCTTTCTGATCATGGCCTTCGCTGTGTTCCTTATGGTTAAGTCGATCAACCGGCTGCGTAGCGCATCTGAAAAACAGGCCGCGCCACCTCCGGCTCCACAGAGCAAAGAGTGCCCGTACTGCCTTTCGACGATTCCGCTCAAGGCCGTACGCTGCCCGAATTGCACGTCGCAGTTGTAAATCATCATATTCCGTGAGCTTCCGGGCTGTAAACGATGCTATTTTTTCGTTGTTTCCTTATGGAGATAAACGGCTTTTTGTTTATGATTAAGATTGTTTTGACGTTTGCAGAGTAAAATGTTGTTGATTTAACGAGTTTCAGAAAATCAGGAATCATGTTTGACGAGATAGAATTTGACAAGATCAAGAGACTTCCAAAATATGTGTTCGCTGCGGTCAACGAGCTGAAGATGGCCGAGCGCAGGGCAGGGGAGGATGTTATCGATTTTTCGATGGGCAATCCCGACGGCCCGACGCCCCAGCACATCATTGACAAGCTGGTCGAGAGCGTCAACAAGCCCAGAACGCACGGCTATTCCGTGTCGAAAGGCATCTACAAGTTGCGAGGCGCGGTCGGCAACTGGTACCGCAACAAATACAACGTCGATCTCGATCTCGACCGCGAGGTCGTGGTGACGATGGGCTCCAAGGAGGGGTACGCGCATCTGGTGCAGGCGATCACCAATCCGGGCGATCTGGCCATCGTGCCCGATCCGTGCTACCCGATCCACTCGCAGGCATTCATTCTCGCCGGTGGGAACGTGCATCGCATGAAGCTCGAAATGAACGACGACTACACACTCGACGAGGAGGCCTTTTTCCACAATATCGAGACTGTGTTTCGCGAATCGTCGCCCAAGCCGAAGTATCTCGTGGTCAACTTCCCGAACAACCCCACGACGGCCACCGTTGAGCTGCCGTTCTACGAGCGGCTCGTCGCTCTGGCGCGGCGTGAGCGTTTTTACATCATCAGTGACATCGCCTATGCCGAAATTACCTTCGACGGCTATGTGACGCCGTCAATCCTCCAGGTGCCGGGGGCGAAGGATGTCGCCGTCGAGAGCTACACGCTCTCGAAGACCTACAACATGGCCGGATGGCGCGTGGGCTTCATGGTGGGCAACGCCAAGCTGGTCGGAGCGCTTGAAAAGATCAAGAGCTGGCTCGACTACGGAACCTTTACGCCGATCCAGGTTGCCTCGACCATCGCGCTCACCGAGGATCAGAGCTGCGTCCGCGAGATCAGCGAGGTCTACCGCAAGCGCCGCGATGTGCTCATCTCAAGCTTCGCCAATGCGGGTTGGAATATTGTCACTCCGAAGGCATCGATGTTCGTCTGGGCGAGAATTCCCGAGCCGATGCGCGCCATGGGCAGCCTCGAATTCAGCAAGAAGCTGCTCATCGAAGGCAAAGTTGCCGTCAGCCCCGGCGTCGGTTTCGGCGCCTACGGCGACGAATATGTCCGCGTGGCAATGATCGAAAACGAAGAGCGCATCCGTCAGGCCGCGAGGAATATCAAGAGGTTTTTGAAGAATAACAGCGGGGCGTGAGGCTGGTGATGTAATTCAGGGTTCAACGTTATTATCCTATAAGACCTATAGGACTTATAAGTCTTATAGGATAAATTTTACTCCTCGTTTTCGAACAGCTCCAGGACGGCCTGGGGAATTGCTTGCAGCACATCCACCGAGGAAACGAGGCTGGAAACGTTCGATGCGAGGTCTCCGGCGCGGCCGTGCAGCCAGGCGGCGGCAGCGGCGGCTTCGTGGGTGTCGAGGCCCTTGGCGGCCAGCGCCCCGATCATGCCAGAGAGCACGTCGCCCGTGCCAGCCGAGGCGAGCGCTTCGGTGCCGCTGTCCGAGATCAGCACCATGCCCGACGGCGAGGCGACAAAGGTCGGCGTGCCTTTGAGCAGCAGGTTGACGTTCCACTCCTCGGCGAGCATCCTTGCCGTGTCGATTGGCGACACGTTAATATCCTCCACCGACAGCCCCGACAAACGGCTGCATTCGCCCGCATGTGGCGTCATTACCACATCTTCGAGGCCGGTGAGCAGCTCGAACAGGTTGCGTTCGGCAATGGCAAAGAGCGCGTCGGCGTCGAGCACCAGTTTCTTTCCCGCGATCTCTGGCGTACAGAGCAGCGTTTCAACCAGCTCCTGCGCCTCGTCGCTGCGTCCGATGCCGCATCCTATCACAATCGCGTCGGCCCATCTGGCCTTTTCGGTGATCGAGAGCATGTCGCGCCCGATCACTACCACTTCCGGGGCGAAGCTGTGCATGACCGAGGCGTGGCCGTCGGGCAGCGAAGCGCAGACGTACCCCGCGCCGGTCTTGACGGCGGCGCGGGCGGCGAGCAAGGCCGCGCCGAGCATCGAGCCGCCGCCATCCGCCGAGCCGGTGACGAGCAGCACCTTGCCGTTCAGATGCTTGGCGCTCGACGGGTCGCGCAAGAGATAGCTCTCCGCGGCAAACGAATCGTCCACCAGCAGGCAAGAGGTCGGCTCGACCAGGAACTCCGGGATGGAGATTTCCGCGGTCTGAATTTCCCCGCAAAGCGATGGCCCGGCGTTCTGGAAAAATCCGGTCTTGAGGAAGGCCATCGTCACGGTCAAATCTGCCTTGACGCAAGGCTCGGCGGCGCGACCGCTGGTGGCATCGAGTCCCGACGGCAGATCGACTGCCACTGTGACCGCTTCGGAGTGGGTGTTGATGAAGTTGATCAGTTCGACCGCTGATTTTGCCGGTTCGCGGAGCTGAAGATCGCCTTGATCGATCCGCAGCCCGGTGCCGAAAATACCATCCACGACGACCTGGTATTCAGTCGCGCCAACGGCTGTGCGGGCTTCGTCGATTCCTGCGAAAATTCTGAGTCCCTCGTTGTAGCGCCGGTAAGCCTTCAGGATGTGCAGCCCTTCGAGGTTTACGCCTGCCAGCTCCTCCTCCGGCCAGACAAGCAGCACATCGACCTTCGCGCCCCGGTTCAGGAGGTGCCGCGCCACGACGAAACCATCGCCGCCGTTGTTGCCCTTGCCGCAGACGATGAGCGCCGAAACCTCATCGAGGCTCTTTCCGCTCTCGAACCGCTCGGCGATCATCCGCACGATTTCGCGTCCCGCAAGCTCCATCAGCCGGGTTTCACCGGTGCGCAGCTCCTCTATGGCCGCCCGATCCGCCAGACTCATCTCCCGCGCCGTCAATACCGGATTCATCTTCGCTCTCCTTCTTCGTCCTTTTCGTCCCTGAACTCTTTTGTTTCCCTTATCTTACAGCTCTTCGAGATGCAACGCCGACTCCAGCGCGTGCTCGTAGGCGTGCAGCAACTCGTCGAGCGTGAACGCCGCCACCGGCTGACCGTTGACCGCGAAGCGGCCGCCCTCCGGCATCACCTTGCCGATGACGCGCACCGGCACGTTCAGGCGGTCGGCCTCTTCGATGACCGCTCCGGCACTGCCGGGATCGATGGAGATCACCACGCGACCCTGCGCTTCCGAGAAGAGCAGCTTCTGGAGCGCCGAGCTGTCCGCGCCCGCGCATTCGAGATCGACCTCGAAGCCGCGCATCCGGTCGCGGTTCATGATCGATTTTTCGGCGAGCGTGACGACCAGACCGCCATCAGAAACGTCGTGCGCCGAGTTGACGAGCTTTTTTTCCGCCAGCGTGACCAGCAGCTCCTGAAGGTTTTTCTCGTGTTTCAGATCGACCGAAGGAGAGTCCGCGCCCGGCGTGCCGTAGTGCATCACGAGGTACTCCGAACCGTCGAGCGTCAGTTCCGGGTCGCCGAGCAGCACGATGGCGTCGCCCGCCTCGCGGAAGGTCGATTCGACCAGATTGCCGATGTCGTCGAGCAGGCCGATCATGCCGATAGTGGGCGTCGGGTAGATCGCCGTGCGTCCGCCGCCGAGCGAGGTCTCGTTGTAAAAGCTGACGTTGCCGCCCGTTACCGGCGTATTGAACATGCGGCAGGCGTCGCCCATGCCCGCGACGGCGCTCTTGAACTGGAAGTAGACCTCCGGTTTGTAGGGATTGCCGAAGTTGAGGCAGTTTGTCACGGCAAGTGGTCTGGCGCCGGTGCAGGCGATGTTGCGTGCGCACTCGGCGACGGCAATCGCGCCGCCCGCTTTCGGGTTCAGGAAGACGTAGCGCGAGTTGCAGTCGGTCTTCATCGCGAGGCCCTTTTTGGTGCCCTTGATGCGGATCACCGCCGCGTCGGTCTGACCCGCCGGGGTGACGGTGTTGGTCTGCACCATCGAGTCGTACTGCTGATAGACCCACGCCTTGCTGGCGATGTTCGGGCGGGAGAGCAGTTGCAGCGAGAGCGCCTTGAAGTCGAGCGAATCGTCCGCCACGAGGTCAGCCGCCGGAGTGTCGGGCTTCTTCTCGACCGCCTCGCGGATGTAGACCGGAGCGCCGCCGCCAAGCACCAGCGACATGGCGGGAATCTCGGCGACCACCTTGCCGTGCTGGCGTACGCGCAGCATGTTGTCGTCCGTCACCTGGCCGATCACCACGGCGCTCACGTCCCACTTGCGATAGACGTCGATGATCTCCTGTTCGCGCCCCTTCTCGGCCACGATCAGCATCCGCTCCTGCGATTCGGAGAGCATCAGCTCGTAGGCGGTCATCCCTTTCTCGCGGGCGGGCGTCAGGTCGAGGTCGATCTCGATGCCGCCGCTGCCGTTCTTTTCGATGCCGCGGGCGCTCATCTCCGAAGTCGAGCTGGTCAGCCCCGCAGCGCCCATGTCCTGCAATCCGGCCACCGCGCCGGTAGCAAT
>JAAXWU010000146.1 GCA_013334855.1 Chlorobaculum sp.
TATGACCTGCATAGATCAGAAAAATTACTGATAGATTGATGAACATGCGAATTGCCAGTTCAGACTCTCCGCTCCAGAAGCTTGAGAAGATACTGGCCGTACTGGTTTTTGAGCAACGGCGCAGCCAGGCGTTCGAGTTCCGCGTCGCCAATCCAGCCGTTCCGCCAGGCGATCTCTTCGGGACAGGCGATTTTAAGTCCCTGCCGTTTTTCGACGGTCTCGATAAAGTTACCCGCCTCCTGGAATGACTCATGCGTGCCGGTATCGAGCCAGGCGAATCCTCGGCCCAGGACGGAACAGCCGAGATCGCCGCGTTCGAGGTATACCTGATTCACCGAGGTGATCTCAAGTTCTCCTCTCGCCGACGGCTTCACCCCGGCAGCAATTTCAATCACATCGTTCGGATAGAAGTAGAGACCGACGACAGCATAGTTCGATTTCGGCTTTTCGGGCTTCTCGATAATGGAGAGCACCTTCCCTTCCGCATCGAACTCGACTACGCCGTAACGCTCGGGATCGCTGACGTAGTATCCGAAAACGACCGCCTTTCTGCGACTCTCGACAGAACGAACCGCCTCTTCGAGCATACTGCTGAAACTGTATCCGAAAAAGATATTGTCCCCAAGCACGAGACACACATCGTCGCCGCCGATAAAATCGCGTCCGAGAATGAACGCCTGCGCCAAGCCATCCGGGCTTGGCTGAACCGTGTAGGAGATGCTGATCCCCCAATCGCGTCCGTCACCAAGCAGTTTGACGAACGACGGCTGATCCTCGGGGGTAGTGATGACGAGCACCTCCCGGATACCGGCAAGCATCAGGGTTGTCAGGGGATAGTAGATCATCGGCTTGTCGTACACCGGAAGCAACTGCTTCGATACGCCCTTGGTGACGGGATAAAGGCGGGTGCCTGACCCTCCGGCAAGAATGATACCTTTCATGGTGGTTGGTGAACTTCGGTCAACGGTTGTCATGTTTCCGGTACGCCGTGCTCCACACTGGGCACTCACTCAATATAGATAAAATAACATCTTGATATTCGCGCACACAGGGGATCATCTTCTAAAACTTGAACTCCTTTATCACCGTGAGAACAGCGTCTTCCAGGCAATGATACATGCGGAGAGCTCTGCTGCCGGAAACGCTCATGAAACCGGTGTTTCAGACGGAACCATTTATTGTGTAACTTATTTCAAGATTTGAATAATTCTGAGATCGCCAGACCCGCCATATGAGTACAGAGAACCGTCATTCAGCAAAAGAACACTTCTACATCAACCGGACGGCGAGAGATCGTTATCGCCTCGACGATCCCGAGCTGCTGCTCTTGCCGCCGGATCGGCGAGCGGCGATGGCGATGGCCGAGCGGCAGACCGAGGAGATCAACCGGCGGCTTTCCCTGATCGAGGGCGAACAGGCGAAAAAAATCCTGCCCGCCCAGTTCCACGGCATGAAGCTGTTGCACGAGCTATTCCACCAGATTATCGAAAAAATCGCCGGACTGCCGGAGCTGGCGCTCACCCATCTCGATCGCGAGACCTCGCGCTGGCATACGCTCGAATATCTCGGCGACTTCGTCGATAGCTTCCCGCCACACGAGCTGTACCGTTCGGAAACGACCACTGAAACGTATCTGAAGGCAAGCGACAATCTTGCCGACGCGCTCGAAGAGGCGTTTCTGGTCTGGGTCAACAACCAGAATCCGGCGCTCGAACCGTTTTCGGCGCTGCTCTCCGACCACGAGCTGCGTAAAAGTCCGGCCTACCCGCATCTGATCCGGAGCATGAAGCTCGCCATTCAGGAGGCGGGGCCGGTCGGCAACGAACTGCTCGATCTCGAAGCGCTGCTCATGCTTCCGATGAGGCACGCATCCGACTCGCTGCTCGACCAGCTCCGCTTCATCAGGCTGAACTGGGAAGGGCTGCTCTCGGACTCCCCGTTCTGGGCGCAGCTCGACGAGGCGATCGTGCTGATAGAGGACGAGGATCGCTACCTCTTTTTCGAGAATCTCGCCCAGCATGGAGGCATCGAGACGCACGGCATGGGTGAAAAAGAGGCGCACGTGCCCTCGTACGCCGACCTCGCCAACGCTCCGGCCCGTTATTCGCACGACTCGTCGTGGATGCCCGAGGTGGTGATGATCGCCAAGAGCACCTACGTCTGGCTCGACCAGCTCTCGCGGCAGTATGGCCGCCATATCGCACAGTTGCAGGATATTCCCGACGAGGAGCTCGACATGCTCGCCGGGCGCGGCTTCACCTCGCTGTGGCTCATCGGCCTCTGGGAGCGGAGCCACGCCTCTCGAAAAATCAAGCAGTTGCAGGGCAATCCGGAAGCCAAGGCATCGGCCTACGCGCTGGAGAACTACAACATCGCCCACGAGCTGGGCGGCTACGCGGGCTACGTCGATCTGCGAAACCGTGCGCTGGAGCGCGGCATCCGGCTCGCCAGCGACATGGTGCCGAATCACACCGGCATCGACTCGGAGCTGGTGCGCCAGCGCCCCGAGTGGTTCCTCTCGGCAAGCGAGCCGCCCTACCCGAACTACACCTACAACGGCCCGAACCTCAGCGCCGACAGCCGCTACGGCATCCACATCGAGGATGGCTACTGGAACCGCACGGACGCTGCCGTCACCTTCAAGCGGGTCGATCACCTCACTGGCGACACCCGCTACATCTACCACGGCAACGACGGCACTACCATGCCGTGGAACGACACGGCGCAGCTCAACTTCCTGCATCACGAGGTGCGCGAAGGGGTAATCCAGCAGATTCTGCACGTCGCCCGCATGTTCCCGGTGATCCGCTTCGACGCGGCGATGGTGCTCGCCAAGATGCACATCCAGCGCCTCTGGTTCCCGCTGCCGGGCCACGCCCCCGGCGTGCCGTCGCGCGGGGCGTGGGCGATGAGCCTGGCCGATTTCGAGGCGGCCATTCCCGAGGAGTTCTGGCGGGAGGTGGTTGACCGCGTCGCGAAGGAGGTGCCCGACACGCTGCTCCTCGCCGAAGCGTTCTGGATGCTCGAAGGGTACTTCGTGCGCACGCTCGGGATGCACCGCGTCTACAACAGCGCCTTCATGCACATGCTCAAGAAGGAGGACAACGCGGGCTACCGCCAGCTCATCAAGAAGACGCTGGAGTTCGACGCGGAGATTCTGAAGCGCTACGTCAACTTCATGAACAACCCGGATGAGGACACGGCCATCGCGCAGTTCGGCAGGGGCGACAAATACTTTGGTGTCTGCATGATGATGGTGACGATGCCGGGCTTGCCGATGTTCGGCCACGGTCAGGTCGAAGGTTTGACGGAGAAATACGGCATGGAATACGCCAAAGCGTATTACGACGAGCACCCGGACGGCGAGTTGGTCTCGCGGCACTACCGCGAGATATTCCCGGTCACGCAGAAGCGCAGCCTCTTCGCCGAAGTTGCCAACTTCCAGCTCTTCGACCTCTACGCGCCGGACGGACAGGTCAACGAGCACGTGTTTGTCTACTCCAACCGACTCGACGAACAGCGCTCGCTCTTCATCTATAATAACCGCTACGACGCATCGGAAGGGTGGATCAGGCTTTCGGCGGCCCGGCTCGATAACGGTTCGTTCCGGCAAACGCTGCTCGCCGACGCCCTTGCGCTGCCGCAAGAGCATGATAGTTATGCGATCTTCCGCGACCACCAGAGCGGCCTCGAATTCATCCGCTCATGCGCAGCGATCAGCGACAACGGGCTGTACATCGCCCTCGGCGGATACCAGTACAACCTCTTCCTCGACTTCCGCCTCGTCCGCCCCTCGAAGCTCAAGCCCTACGACCGCGTCTGCCATGAGCTTGACGGCAGAGGCATCGACTCGGTAGAACTCGAAACGCTCTCGATGAGCCTGAGGCCGATCCATCTGCTGGTGGCAGCGGAGCTGGAGCGCATCATGCGTGAACCTGCGGAAGCCGCCAACCCTGATAACCGGGCAGAAGCGTTTGGCGAGGAGTGCGAACAACTGCTCGAAAGCTTCTCGGCGCGCTTCGGCGAGATCATGGAAACAGCGCTGACGCTGCCGACAGGCGTCGCCGAACAGGCGGCGGAGAGCTACCGCAACGCCCTGCAATTCGAGACAGCGCTCGGAGACATTGTCGGCTCGAACCGCATCAAAGCCGCCCTCGGCATCAACGGAAAGGAGAAGAGCGACGCATTCCGTCCGATGGCGAAAACGCTCATCGCGCTCGACGCCATTCAACGGATGCTGCAACAGAACGGGATGCTCGAAGAGCAGGTCATCGACCAGCTCATGCTCGGCGAGACGCTGAAAACGCTCATGACCGCAAAAACCGCACGGCCCGTCCACGGCGCGCAAGCGGTCGATCTCCTCTGCTGCCTGCTCTCGTTGCGGACAGAGTCAGACAGCGACGAGACCCCGGACGACCAGCTCATGCACTCGATCAGCACCCTGCACGAATCGGGCGAGAGCCACTTCAGCAACCTCCTGCAAGTGCAGCACCTGCACGGCAAGGAGTGGTTCCGCGAGCGCCAACTCACCATCCTCGCCGCGTGGCTCATGGCGCAAACGCTGATCGAGAGCGAGAAGCCCAGCCTGCGCCTCTGGCTCGAAGCAATAGAAACGCTCGAAACCGCCGCCTTCCTCAGCGGCTACGAACTGGGAGCACTGCTGAAAAAAGCAGTTGATCATTGAAGTTCTCTCCTATAAGACC
>JAAXWU010000036.1 GCA_013334855.1 Chlorobaculum sp.
CGAAACCCTCCGCAACGAAACCGGGCATCGCCATGAGCAACGCCAGCCACCCGAACAATCCATACTACTCCCGCACCGACACGACCCGGCTCGACCTGCCGGACGAGGTCTGGAAAAAGGTGCTCTCGCCCGAACTCTACGCCGTGGCGCGTCTTGGCGAGACCGAGCGGGCATTTACCGGTAAATACTGGAATTACGAAGGGATCGGCACCTACTACTGCGCCGCCTGCGGCAACGCGCTCTTCCGCTCCGACGCCAAATTCGCCAGCACCTGCGGCTGGCCAAGCTTTTTCGAAACGGTGAGGCCCGGAAGTGTCAGGTGCAAGACGGACACATCATTCGGCATGGTGCGCACCGAAGTGCTCTGCGGAAGATGCAACGCCCACCTCGGCCACGTATTCGACGACGGCCCGCCGCCAACCGGCAAACGCTTCTGCATGAACTCGATCTCGCTTGAGTTCGAGCCGGATCGGAAGTAGCAATTGATAATGGATAATGGACAATGGATAATAGAAAATGCAGCATCGCGATTGTCCACATAGTCTGTTCTGCTCAGACCTCTGCCGTTGCGAAGAGAAATAAGCAAAGGCGCTGAGGACGAAATTTTGGTGACTGCAAGCCGGTTGGGGAGGGTGTTTCGGAAATGCGCATTCACTGCCGATCAGGCTACAGAGTAGATTTCATGCAGCACGGCTTGACTGTGAATATTTTGCTCGTTGGCGGCAACAAGGCGACGCAACAGCAAGACATCATCCGCGCCAAAGAACTTGCGCGGGAAATCAGGAATGGAAACTATGAACACTGTGACGATCCGGGATTTTGACCCGGCAAATTATCTCGACAACGACGAAATGATTGTCGAATACCTCAAGGCAACCGCCGAAGACCCGAATCCAGAGGTTTTTCTTGGAGCGTTGGGCAATGTTGAGCGGGCCAAGGGAATGGCTGAAATCGCAAAAAAAACAGGACTTGGCCGAGAAAGCCTGTACAACGCATTCCGTCCGGGAGTAAGCCCACGCTATTCAACCGTAAAAGCTGTCCTCAAAGCGATTGGCATCGAACTGACATTCAAACCGATTTCGTAAGTTACTTCTTTTTCAAAATTGTAGGCGAAGACCAGTTCTTCTCAAGCCTCATGCGAGCGAAAAACGAATGTCGCAACGAAGCCCCTCCCACATTCGATCACCCGACAAACTTAGACTTCGGCTTGTTGTCTGACGAAAGCCCGCTCAATCCTGAATAGCTATAAAAAATCAGCGCTGAAGATGTTCATTTTTTGAGAATATCGGAATCATCCGAGTGGAAATCTAAATGCCTCAGGCCAGTTAAAAAACTATGAACTTAAACGACCTCGTTGGGACGCTCCAATAGGGTTTTCATGGTTATGTAGTCATTTCTATGTTTACTTTTTTTTTAATATTACTATAAATTCTTGTGACTTTGAAGAGAAAATCTGCGCACCCTCATCAAAACTACCATATATTGCTTCTACTTCTAATCCAGCTTGCTTTGCAAGTCCAGCCCATTCTTTTTCACCATATATATATATCTTATACATATTTTCTTTATCAGAAACATTGATTTTCCATAAACCATACACAGCTCTGTCCTCATCACAATACCATTCTCTAACCTCAAGATTATTCCCATTCTTTAAAGAACGAATAGGAGGCTCATCAAATATACCCTTAAATACTCTTATTGGATTTAAATCTAAATGTATCAGAATCCTGCCATCACTTTTCAAACATCTTGCATATTCAGCTAATACTTTTTGATCTTCACCAGGCCCAAAGAAGCCAAATGATGTCCACATATTTATTATAATATCAAAACAAGAATCTTGAATACCCAAGTCTCTCAAGTCTCTAACATCCCAATTTATAGATAAATCTTCTCTACGAGCGCTTTCTTTTCCTTTCTCCACATACCCTTCATTTGCATCTATGGCAGTAACGCAAAAACCTCTCTTTGTCAACTCTATAGCATGGCGACCCCACCCACACGGGGCGTCTAGTATATGAATATTTTTTATCTCATCTATTTTTAATAATCTAATCAGCCCACTTACCTCTCTATTTGTCCTTTGCTTTCTATCTATTTTTTGATCTATAAGATAACCTTCATTGCTATCATCGCCGTCAAAATAATCATTTCCAAAAAAACCGCCGCCATAAGGGTGCCACCAGTCATCACGAAATCGAAAAAAACAATTTGGCAAATCTGAAAAACGGGATACTCGCCTAATCTCACCGATAAAACGATAATCTTTTGGAACTCTAATTAATACTTCATTTGTCATATTGCCATCCTCAAAGTAAACAATGCGATCAGCAATTCTTGGCACAATATCCATGTCATGAGTAACACAGATAATAGCTATATTTTCTTCTCTTGCTGCAGTGCAAAGTATATCCCAGACCCTTAAAGAATTGGACTCATCTAATTTGCTTGTAGGTTCATCTAAGATAAGTAAATGAGGGTGAGCCATAATTGCAGAAAGAATATTTAATAACTGCTGCTGCCCACCAGAAAGAGTGCCGGGAGGCATATTCAAACGATGAGAAATATCATTAAGACCATATTCGTTACATTTTTTTAAAATTGCTAGTCGGCGTTCTTTGTTTATAGCAGCACTCAAGTTTGCTTTTTTACATACGAACTCCTTAAGCACAACATTTTCAGCGATTGTTAAGTCTGGGACTAACCCCTCATATGGTTTTTGTGGCACATAAACCTTTACTAAGCTCATATAATCAGACTCTTTACCATCAATGATGACATCTATTTTTCCATATTTATCTCTTAGTTTTCTTCTTTCTGAGATTAAATCAAGAAAAGTTGACTTACCAGAAGCATTTGGCCCAACGATACACACTATTTCACCATTTCTTATTCCATTGATAGAGACACCTCTTAAGGCTGGTACAGGGCCAAACCCTGCAATTTCATATTCAAAAAAAAAGTTTGAGTAAGTCACTGTAAATTGTCCCATCATGAAACCTCCTCTCCTTGGCCCTCATCCAGTTGAGATTTTAGAGTCAAAAAACGGACACCGAGAACGATCAATATTATCAAGCCCGCAATAAAAGTATTAGAATCTTGTTGATTTACTGAAATTATCTTATCGCTGGTAGCCATAGATTCATTGATAAAAAAATATTGCACACCTGTTTGTATAAGCTGGTAAAGAAAAGCTCCGACAATGGGGGCCGCAAGAATTGCAGTCACAGAGCCACGCCTATCACCAAATATTTTTATTCGCTCAAACAAAATCTCTCCTAATATGGCCGCAGCCAAAGCGTGCAATATTGTACCAAACAATATAATCTGCGCAAACCCATCGATACTTGCTTGATACCAACCACCAAAACCAACAGTAACATTTGTAATAATAAGACCAAGAATCAATATTTTCCCGCGTCGAAACCCTTTATTACATATAATATTTGAACGAGGTCCGATTGTCCTAAAAACCAATCCGGCATTTGTCCTAAGAAACCAGAAATATACACAACAAACAAAAAAAACCAGAAAAATTCCAACTAATAAAGTTATGGGTTTATATGGGTAAAGCCCATGCTGTATTTCATATATGCTTATTTTATTCATAAATGTATCTGTCTTGTCAAAAGTCGATTCCGTAGCATGTCCCAGCACCCTGAAATTTATTGAGTATGACACAAAAAGAATCAAAGCCCCAGCCAATAATTTATAAGCAGGTCGAGGATTAGACAAGTAGATCAGGGCTGTCATCAAACCAGAAAAGCCACTAAGAATTGAAGCAAATACAATACCAATCAATGATGAATCATATAATGTTGCAGCTATAGCCGCACCACATGTTGCCGTTACAAATGATGCGTCAACAGTTAAATCTGGAAATTTCAAAACTCTGTATGAAACATAAAAACCAATCGAAACCAGCATCCAACCAGGCATGTCCCATAATGAAACAAAAAACAAGTTTTTCATTTATTTACCTTATAACACGATAAGCTGCTTTCTGAAAATATATAGGAACGTTCACTCCCGTTTCAGCAGCGGCTTGAAGGTTAATAACGAGTTTAGTTCCATGAAATATTTCAACAGGAACGTCCTCGGGCTTAGCTCCTGCAAGAATTAATGCACACATATCTGCCGTTCGTGACCCCATTTGACGGTAATCAACTGAGTAGGCCGCAATTGCACCTTTTTCTACTGAAGATTCATCATTAGCAAACACGGGTATTTTATGTACCCGTGCTACATCAATTAGAGCGTTCAATCCACTTGCAAGCGTATTGTCTCCACCAACGAGAAATACATCTACTTTTTGTGCTAATAACTCTGCGGCTTTTCTTATGTCAGAAACATTGCCAATCGTGGCAGAAATCACCTCAAAACCCTCTTGTGGTGAATTCTTTATAAAGCCTTTTTGAATTAAAACCGCATTACTTTCACTGCGGGTTACTATATAACCAATCCTTTTAGCTTTAGGAACAAATTCACGCATCATCAACAAAGTTCTCTCATAATCGACTTGATCGCTTAACCCAGTTGTATTGGGCAAACTATTATCGTCGCGATACCCAAGCGCCTTCAAATCAGATGCAAAAGTAAAAACTATAGGTTTAATCCCACGAGCAGCACCAATAAGCTGCCCTGATGCTGGAGTTGTTACTCCTACTAGAAGTGAATAATCAGATGCAACCAATTCTTTAGATAAAACGCTCAATGTCTTACCATCAAAATTAGCACTAAAGACGCTTATTTTTACCTTATCTTTAAAAGTATTTTCAAAACGCTCTTCAAATCCTTTTACAACAGTATCAATCACAGGGTGCTGGCCTAACTTCAGAACGGCAATGTTTTTAACTTTTATTGAATTACTGTTATTATTTGACTTTGAACAACCAGTGAGAGATAAAGCGGTCAAAATAAAAGCCAAAAAAATATATATTTTTTTCATATTTACCTCCATTGCAATTCTCTCTCATACCTTCCGCAAAAACGGGCAAAAAAGCACGATCTATTGGGAGCGTTGTGAAAGTGCTGATAAAAACCCTCAAAGAACCGCTTGCTGCACAAACTCACCTTAAAACTATCACTTACAAGTCCGAAATCATCAGCAATCCAGTAAAAGCATCGAATCACCATCGCGTTCATGAGTCATCTCGAAAGGGGTACAAAATAAGCCGACGACCAAGCTTACACCTCCTATATACGAAGATTGGGCCTCATTTTCAAGCGCTTGCAATGGGCAATTGATTTGCAGGCATCTGAAAAATCTGCGTTGACACAATGAGATCCGAGAAGCCTTCTTACTTATTGGGCTTGAAAAGTCAATATCTGCTGTCTGATCGAATGTGATAGAGATGCGTGTGGCTGGGATTTAGTCGAAGCGATTGAATCATGCAAAAGGGCGATCCCGAAAAGTCGGAACCGCCCCGGCGGAGATTATCGCTTTTGAGAAAGCAAGTTAATGCGCCGAGGAGATGTCGGCTTTTTTGTCGCTTTTGTCAACGCGGATGAAGAGTAGCAGCGGCATACAGATGGCGAAGAGGATGGCGATCAGTTTGAAGGCGTCCATGTAGGCGAGATGGTAACTCTGCGCCGTCACGATTCCTTCGAGGGCTTTCCAGGTACCTTGCTGGGCTTCGACCGGCGAACTCATCCGTGAGGAGAGCGCCTGTTTGATGCCCTCCATTCTTGCCACCAGGTTCGGGTCGTAGGGCGAGAGGTTGCCGAGCAGGTTCATGCGGTGCGCGGCCACGCGCTGGGCAATGTAGGTGTTGGTGATGGCGATGCCGAACGAGCCGCCGAGCTGGCGCACCATGTTGTTCAGGCCGGTCGCCTGTCCAATATCGCGACCATGCAGGCCGGTGACGGCGAGCAGCGTGACCGGGATGAATATGAATCCGAGGGCGATGCCGCGAATGAGCAGGATCAGGAAGAAGTTCTCCGCGCCCGACTGCATCGTCTGGTTGCCGAGTTCCCAGCAAAAGAGGCAGAATGATGCCATGCCGACGGTCATGAGCAGCTTCGGCGAGGCACCTTTCTGCAGGGCCATGCCGAGCGGCATGGAGATGATGCCGGTGAGCATCGCGCTGGGAAAGAGCACCAGACCGGTCAGAAGCGCCGTGAAACCGAGCAGGCGCTGCACGAAAACCGGAAAGACGAACAGCGATCCGTACAGCCCGTAGCCGACGATGAAGGTCAGCACGGCGGCGATGGCCAGGTTCTTGCTCCGGGCGAGCACACGCAGATCGACCGCCGGGTGCTCCGTGTGCAGCTCCCGCCAGACAAACGCCACGAGCGATACTACGGCAATGATGGTGAACCAGACGATGTAATCGGTTTCGAACCAGTCTTTCTGCTCGCCCCGTTCAAGTACGAACTGGAGCGAGCCGATGCCCACGGCGAGCAGGCCGATGCCCGCCCAGTCGATCTTTTCGACGGCGTGCGTCACTTTAGGCTCCTTGACAAAGGTCAGTGCGGCCCATGAGGCCAGGATGCCGATCGGAATGTTGACGAAAAAACACCACTCCCAGGCGAAGTAATCCACGAGCCAGCCGCCGAGCAGCGGGCCGATGGTTGGGCCAAGCACGAGGCCCATCGAGAATATCCCCGTTGCCGTGCCGCGCTCCTCCGGCTTGAAGGTTTCGTAGAGGATCGCCTGCGAGGTCGGAAGCAAGCCGCCGCCGCCGATACCCTGGATGAACCGGAAGAACACCAGCATCCAGATGTTGGTCGAGAGGCCGCAGAACAGCGATGCGACTGTAAACAGGATGATCGAGCCGACGAAATAGTTGCGGCGTCCCATGAGATTGCCGAGGAAGCCCGACAGCGGAATGACGATCACGTTGGCGATGGCGTAGCTCGTCACCACCCACGAGACATCCTCGATGCTTGCGCCGAGGTTGCCGCTGATGTGGTTCAAGGCGACGTTGACGATGGTCGTATCGATTAGTTCAAGCATGGCCGCCACGATGACCGTCACCGTGATGATGACCTTTTTGATTCCGGTTTCGTAGTGGTGTGTCGGCGGCTGAGCGCCCGGAACGGTAATTGCGTTGTCAGACATTGATTCTCCGGCGACTAAGCGTCGCAAATATCGTCGATAAAAGATGTTGGGCTGAAGCCCGGAAATTTTTTTGGCCTGAAGTACCCCGGACTAAAGTCCGGGGCAATTATCAAGAATATTTCTCCAAAGCAATCCGTTGATTTTGAGAAAAGGTATAATGCCAAAGGACAGATTGAGCGAAAAAGCCCGTATTGTTTTCAGGAGGGTTTTAACCCGACGGATATTCAGTCTTCTTACATTTTCATTGCCCCGGACTTTAGTTCGGGGTATCCAGATAACGCATAAAAAATAGGGGGCTTTAGCCCAATTTGTTGCAATGACGTCGATTGTGATTTATAGTTGCCGGAGTAAAAATAGCGGCACCCGTCACTTCACCTTCACTTCGACAATCACATTCATTCCGGCGGCGAGCAGTGCGTCGGGTTTTTCATCGAACACGATTTTCACCGGCACTCGCTGCGTCACCTTCACGAAGTTGCCGCTGGCGTTATCAGGCGGTAGAAGGGTGAACTGCGCTCCCGTACCTGCGGAGATCGAATCGACGTGGCCTTTGAACTCCTTGTCGGGGAAGGCATCGACATGGATGATGACCGGCTGACCGACTCTCATCTGCTTGAGCTGCGTCTCCTTGAAGTTCGCAATCACTTTGAGATCGTTCCGGTTAACGACGGCGATGAGCAACTGGCCGGGTGATACAAGTTGACCCGGCTCGATGTTCTTTTTAGAGACCTGACCGTCCGCTGGGGCCTTGACGGTTGTCCACGAAAGTTGAAGTTCGGCGTTTTTCAGCTCCGCTTCGGCAAGTTTTTCCTGCGCCAGAGCGGCTTTGTATTGCCCTTCCGAAGCTGCATGTTGCGCTGTCGAGGCGGTCGCGCCCGCTGTGGCCGCATCGAGTTCCGCACGTGAAATAACATCCTGCCGCTGAAGGTTGCGGCTGCGGCGCAGGTCGGCGCCGAGCTTGGTCTGCGTAGCGGCGGCGGCGGCGATTTCAGCCTGGGCGGCGGCAACCGATGCTTTTGCTTTCAGCAGTTGCGCTTCGGCAATGTCGCGTTTGATCTGGTAGTCCGACTGGTCGATGGTAAGCAAGGTGTCCCCCGCCTTGACGTTCTGATTCAACTTGACTCGCACGTCAATCACGGTTCCCGAAACGCGGGGGCTGACAGGATAGAGATCGCCTGAAATCTGCGCGTTGTCGGTCTCTACGTAGCTGAACGAGCGGACGAGCTTCATGCCGCCCCAGATGATGCCGACGGCAAAGAGGAGGCCGAATATCGCCAGGCGTATCCACGAGCGTTCCTGTTTTTGCTTGCCGTTAACCGGTGCTTCGGGTTTGGGTTGCTGCGTTTCTGCCATGGTTTGGATCAATCGTTAATGTTTGCTGAAACTTCGACGGGCGCTTCGTGACGCACCTCCGCTGTCGCGCTGTCCGGCGAGCGGAGCACCAGCACCGGGCACGGGGCGTGGCGCATCACCGATTCGGCGGTGCTGCCGACAAGCAGGCGGTGAATGCCGCTCGCGCCGTGCGAGCCGAGCACGATCATGCTCGCGCCGGTTCTCCGGGCATAGTTGATGATGGTCGCGGCGGCCGGGCCATATTCGATGGCGAAGCGCACCTGGCTTCCGTATGTGGAGAGCAGGTCCGAGTATCTCGAAAAGTGATGCAGATGCTCCTTGAGCAGCGTGCCCCGGTCGCCGGATTCGGCGTTGCCGACATGAAGCACGATCAGCTCGACGTCGCCGGTATAGTGTTCAGCGGCGTGAAGCAGCGCCTTCTCGGATGAAGGCGAGAAGTCAACCGGGCAGAGAATGGTTTTCGATGGTCTTGCGATAGTTGTGGTCATGGTATCTCCGGTTATTGCCTGATCAGATCGCCCGAGGCGCGTCTGACAGACCAAGCGTTAAGAACATATTCATAGCGGGCTTGCAGGTTCGCCAGCTCCGCTTCGGCGAGCGACGCCTCGGCGTCGAGCAGGTCGAGCGTGGTGGCGAGGCCGTTATTGTAGCGGATTCGCGCATGTCTGGCCGCGAGATCGGCCTGCGACACCTGCAAGCGGGTGGTTTCGATCTTCTCCCGGCTGCTGTTGAGGTCGTTGATCGACTGCTGCACCTCGGCGCGGCTCATCTGCTCCGCGTCGAGCTTCTGCTGTTCCGCCGAGCGCTTCATGGCCGCCGCCTCCCTGAGCGAGGCGCTTTTGCGGAATCCGTCGAAAATCGGCACCTGAAGCTCCACGCCCGCCGCGACGTTGGTGCGCATCTTCTCGATGTCCGGCACATAGCCGTTGGTCGTGCCCCACGAAGCGCTGCCCACGATTTTCGGCAGGAACTCCCTGACTGCGAGCGATTTTTTCGACGATGCCGCCTTCAGGTTTTCGCGGGCGAGCATCACCTCCGGCCGGTGGTCGAGCGCTGAAGCGGCGAGTTTGCCGGAATCCATGTCGGCCGCCGTGATGTCGAACGACCCTTTCAGGTTCAGCGGAGCGTGTTCGTCGAGGCCGCAGAGACGGCGCAGCGTGATCTCCTGGTTGCGGAGTTTCGACTCAAGGTCGATCTTGCGGTTTGTGGCCCCTGCGAGCCGAACCTGGGTCGTCAGAAGATCGAAGCGCGTGGCGGCTCCCTCTGCGTAGCGCTTCTGCATGTGGTCGAGATTTTTCCGCAGGGCGGCGATCTCCTTCTCCTGCACCCTCACGGCCTCTTGCAGGAAGAGCGCGGAGTAGAAGCTCTGGACGGTCGCCAGCGACAGGTCGCGCAGGGTTATATCCTGCATGATGGTGGCCGAGTTGCGCCCCGCTTTGGCCAGATCGACCGAGCTGCCGGTGCGCCCGAAATCGTACAGCATCATCTCGGCGGTGATCCGCGCATCGTAATTGTTGTTCGGCATGAACTGCATGGAGCCGGTAGGCAGGTCGATTTTGGAGACCGGATCGATGTAGCGGTAGCCCGCCTTGCCCGAGATGCGCGGGAACCAGCCGCTGCGGCTCTCGGCGACCCTGGCGTCGGCGGCCTTCACCTCTTCCGAGGCTTGCAGGGCTTTCGGGTTGTGCTCGCGGGTCAGGCGCATAGCCTCGTCGAGCGTCAGGGTCGAAGCGGGCGTCTGGCTGTTTGGCGTCGCCGACACTGGCTCGGCAGCCGTCAGCACGACGGCGAAGAGGAGCAGAGCGGCGATGGTATTTCTTTTCATCATGGTATGAGGCATATTGGTATCGATACCATATCAATCACAATTTCCATGCCATAATTTCTATAATCCCTGAAATAGCGTAAGCGGCTTTCTTCAAAGGAGTTATCGACGATAGCACTTCCTCTCTTGCCTTTGGGGATTCTGAATAATTCAGAAAATTCTGTAGATAGTGTTCTGAAACAATCAGAATACCGGTTATGAATGCTACGACCTTGCCCGAGGCGCTTCAGCTCATGCAGTACATTGGCGATGCCATCGGCACCATCCGCGACCCGCAGGAGCTGTTCCGCACCGTGACCGACAAGCTGCGGCTCATCTTTCCGTTCGACTCGGCGGTGATCATCACCATCGACCGCGAGCGGCGCGAGGCGAGCGTTTTTTTCGAGATGCTCCGCTTCGAGCTGCCCGAGCATCTCCGCCACCAGCGGCGCTCCATCGCGGGCACCTGGCTCGAAGGCCACCTCGACGACCGTGCGGTCACGGTCGCCAGCATCGCCACCGATATTCCCTCGTTCGGCCATGAGGACGCGCCGCTACTCTGGACGCTGCACGAGCTGGGGATGAAGCAGCTCGTGCTCTCGCCGCTCCGCTCCGGCGGGCGGGTGATCGGCTTTCTCAACTTCGTCTCGAAAGAGGCGGAGCCGTGGAGCGAGAGCGACAAGTCGCTCATGGCCGGGGTCTCCTCATCCATCGCCATCGCCGTCAGCAACTCCGTCGCCTACGAGGAGCTGCGCCAGCGCGAGGCCGAGACCGCCATGCAACTCGCCATCAACAACGCGCTCTTTACGATCAAGGAGCGCGGCCAGATGCTCCTGACCGTCTGCGAGCAGATCAGCAAGCTCATTCCCTGCGCCTTTCTCGGCATCCGGGTGGTGGGCGAGGACGGGCGCTACCGCATTTTCGACAATTTCATGCGCGAGCCGGGCCGTAGCTTCGCCCCCTTCTCGCCGCTCGAACTGCTCGATATGGCGCCCGATGACCCGGTCGCGCGTGAAAGCGTCGAGGTGCTCTCCTGGCCGGGGGTCTACTCCGGCCAGCGCTTCGACGAGCTGTGCAACCGCATCCGGCTTGTCGGCATGGTGCGCGACCGCTTCGGCATCAGCTCGACCATCGTCGTCCGTCTCTGGGATCTGCCGGGGAGCCGCGCCGGGCTGATCATTTCGGGCATCGGCGTGGCGCTTGGCGACAAGGAGCTGGCGACGGTGCGCCTCATCGTGCCGCAGCTCGCCCTCGCATTGCAGAACTACCTGGCCTTCGAGGAGATCGACCGGTTGCGCCGCAAGCTTGAAGGTGAGCGGACTTACCTCGTCGAGGAGATTCGCGAGGCGCACAACTTCGAGGAGATCGTCGGCCAGAGCGCCCCGCTCACCGAGGTGCTGCGGCGCGTCAGCCAGGTCGCCCCGACCGACGCCACGGTGCTCATCGGGGGCGAGACCGGCACCGGCAAGGAGCTGATCGCACGGGCGATTCACAACCTCTCGCCGCGCAAGGAGCGGGTGCTGGTGCGGGTCAACTGCGCGGCGCTGCCTGCGACGCTCATCGAATCGGAGCTTTTCGGCCACGAGAAGGGGAGCTTCACCGGCGCTTTCGAGCGGCGCATCGGCAAGTTCGAGCTGGCCGACGGCGGCACGATCTTCCTCGACGAGATCGGCGAGCTGCCGCTGGAGCTTCAGTCGAAGCTGCTGCGAGTGTTGCAGGAGCGCGAGCTGGAGCGCATTGGCGGGCGGCGCGTGATTCCGGTCGATGTGCGCGTCATCGCCGCCAGCAACCGCGACCTCCAGCAGGAGGTTATCGCCGGGCGTTTCCGCGAAGACCTCTACTTCCGCCTCAACGCCTTCCCGCTCTCGCTGCCCCCGCTCCGGGAGCGGCGCGACGATATTCCCGTGCTCGCCCTGCACTTCGCCCGCAAGTTCGCCCGCGAGTTCGGCAAAGCCCCATGCGCCATCCGCGAGCGCGACATGCGCGAGCTTGCATCGCGTGAGTGGCGGGGCAACATCCGCGAACTCTCGCACTGCATCGAGCAGGCGGTGATCGTCTCGGAGGGCGAGCTGCTCGACCTCGCCACGGCGCTGCCGCCGCGAAGCGAGCAGAGCGAGCTGGCCGCGCAATCGGCGATCATGACGATGGAGGAGTTCGAGGAGGAGGCGCGGAAGATGGAGCGCAAGCTCATCCTCGACGCCCTCGACCGCGCCGGAGGGCGCGTCAGCGGCGAAGGCGGCGCGGCGGAGCTGTTGAGGATCAACGCCAAGACGCTCTATTCGCGCATCGAAAAGCTTGGCATCCGCAAGCGCTACGGCGCGGGATGAGCTCCGGGCGGAAACAGCAGGGAAATGTTGCGACGCTCAATAGGCGTTCTCTCAACTCCTTTCGTTATTTGGCATTGTGGTGTGCCGTAATCACGCGGAAACGCCGACGCGGGGCGACAAGAGGCGTCGCCCCGCTGTTCAGATAGTGCTCAGTCGCGCGGTGGATACATGCCGTTGACGCAGATGATGGCGGATGGCTTGCCGACTTCGAAACCGAGGTGTTTGTGCCCTTCGGCGTCTGTTTCACGCAGGTCGGGAAGGGCGAACGTGGTTCTGCCATCACCGCCGTACATATTGCCGAGAAGGGAGTAAAGTGCCTGGTTCTGGCTGATCTGCATGATCTGGCCAGCACAGAAAGCCCAGTTTAACGGGGCGAAGTTGCCGGCAAAATAGATGATTTGAGCGAAGAAACCGTCCATAATGTTCTCCTGATGAGGATTGAGAGAGTCGATCCGTGTTTTGATCGCGGGGAGTAAAAAAGGCATGAACATAGTGTACAACCGGAGCTACAGGATAATACGAATAATTTGATATTGTCGGGGCAGAACATGCGTTTGCTCATGCTCTCGTTGTGCGCATCATTTGCCAATCCGGATTAAAATTTAGCCAGAAAACAATGCACTCCGAGCGCACTTCTTCAGCGGCAGTCCGCAATCTCGTCGTGTTCGCTGTCGTTGCTGTCGCGGCGGGGTGGGCCGGGCGTGGGCTGGATGTCGCGGTCGGCAGCCCGGCGAGCGAGGGGCCGGGGCAGCTCGTCTGGATCGCGGCCCCGGCGCTGACGGGATTGCTGCTTCGTGCTTTCGCCGGGGATGGGTGGACGGATGCGGGGCTGAGGCCGTCGTTTGGCGCGAACCGACGCTGGTACCTGCTGGCGTTCTTCTTCTCTCCGGTTTCAACGCTCCTGACGGTTCTCGGTGGCATGGCTTTCGGGATCATGCAGTTTGCCGCGCCGGATGCGGGTCATCTGCTTCGCCTCGTTGCCCTGGCGCTCGTCCCTTCGTTCATCAAAAACATCTTCGAGGAGTTCGCCTGGCGCGGCTACCTGACTCCACGCCTGTCCGCAGCAGGCGTGCCGGAGGCGCTCGATCACGCGCTGACGGGCATCGTCTGGGCGGCGTGGCATGTGCCTTATTACCTGTTTTTCCTCGACCGGGAGACCTTTGCCGTCATCAGCCCGCACGGGGAACCACTGTTTTTTACGATGATGTTCGCTGGCGTCATCTCCCTCGCGCTGGTGTATGGCGAGTTGCGCCTGTCGAGCGGTTCGGTGTGGCCGGTGGTGATGCTGCATACGGTGAGCAACGCCGTCACCGGCACGATGCTGCTGCATGGATGCTTCCGAATGCCGCCGATGGCCGATCTGGCAGTTTCTCCACTGCCGGGGTCGATCGTGAGCATCGCGCTCAATATCGCGCTCTGGCTCTGGCTCCGCCGTCACCGGCGATCAGGTGATTGATCGCCGGGACTCTCCGTGCTACAGGCGGAAATCAGTTGTGAGCGTCGGCGGCCATCACCTCTTTGATCGTCTGCGAAAGGTGCGAGATGCTGACCGGCTTTTTCAGCAATTTGCAGATGCCGTACTGACTGAGCGGCACGGTGTACTCTATATCCTTGCCATATCCGGTCATCAGCGCCACCGGCAAACTCGGGCTGATCTCATGCACTTCTCGCGCCAGCTCGATGCCGGTCATCTCCGGCATGGTGAGATCGGTGATGACCATATCGAATGCTTTTGGATGCTTGCGAAACTCCTCAAGCGCTTCGACGGGAGAGCTCACCGCCAGCACGCTGAAGCCGAGATGCTCCATCATCACGTTCATGAGCTGCACGGTCGCCTCTTCGTCATCGACAAAGAGAATGCGGGTGCTCTTCTGGCCTCGCGCAAGCTCCATCATCCTCTCCTGATCGACAACCTCGCCATCGATCACCGGAAGGTAGATATGGAACGCGCTGCCCTTGCCGGGAGTGCTTTCCACCGTGATCTCGCCTTTGTAGCTGGTGACGATGCCGTGAACCACCGACAAGCCGAGTCCCGTCCCCTTGTTCATCGACTTGGTCGTGAAGAATGGCTCGAAAATCCGCTCCATCGTGGCCTCATCCATGCCGTGCCCCGTGTCGGCGATGCTGAGCTGAACGTACTTTTCCGCCAGCAATGAAGGCATCCGCTTGCGCAGGGCCTCGTCTGGCTCGATCTCCCGGAGATCGATGGCCATCTGGCCGCCCGACCCGGCCATCGCCTGGAACGCATTGGTGCAGAGGTTCACGATGACCTGATGAATCTGGGTCGGGTCCGCGAGCACGTTGCCGCACCTCTCGTCGATGGTTTTCTTTATGGTGATCGTGACCGGTATCGATGGCCGCAGAAGCTTCAGCGCCTCGCTGACAATCTCCTTCACGTTGACCACCATCGGCTCGCGCTCTTCGGCCCGGCTGAAGGCGAGTATCTGCGCCACCAGATGCTGCGCCCGCTCGGCGGCCCTCATGATCTCGCTGAAATAGCGGTACTGCCTGGTGTTTTTGGCGAGTGAGACCGCGCCCATTTCCGAATAGCCGAGGATCGGAGAGAGAATATTGTTGAAATCATGCGCGATGCCGCCGGCCAGCGTACCGATGGTTTCGAGACGTTGCGTTTTCTTCAGGTTTTGCTCCATCTGCTGCATCTCCTCTTGCGCCTTCACCCGGTCGGTGATGTCGAACAGGATGCCGTCGATACCCGAGAACTGACCGTTTTCCGAAAAGACCGAAGTCTGGCGGTCTTCGATCCACCGTATATCTCCGCCGGGCAGGACGATCCTGAAGACGATCACGTTCGAGGCGGGCGATTTTTTCAACTCACGGTAGGTGTCGACGACCAGTTGGCGGTCATTGGGATGGACAAAGGAGAGCGCATGGTTGCGCGTTCTGGAGAGAAACGGCAACAGCTCGTTGGTCGCAAAGAGCGTTGACTGCGAGAGGAACTTGATGGTTTCATCCTCCGAAGTGTGGTACACATAGCCCGGAATATTGTCGATGATCGACCTGAACTCTGCGCTGACCCGTTTCTGAAGCGCGTTTTCACGCAACGCTTCCTCGGTCCGCTTCAGTTCGGAAAGATCGACCACCGTGGTTCGTATGCCGGAGAACTGGCCGTCCTCCTGCCTGATGGGGGTGCTGTAGAGCAAGAGCGGCACGCGGCGGCCATCTTTCATGATGACGGTGTACTCATTGCCTTTCGGGATGTATTCCGGTTCGAGAATCTTTGTCTGGTTGGACAGCGCCAACTCGATCTCTTCGGGAATGCAGAAGCTGAATGCCGAAATCCCGTGTTGCAACTCCTCGGGAGAGAGGTTGAAAAACGCCTGACCGGACTGGTTGATATAGGTTACGATTCCTTTCCTGTCTGTCTCGAAGAGCGTCAGCGGCAGGAACTCGGTCAGCTCCCTGAATTTTCTCTCGCTTTCGACGATGGCCGACAGGCTTTTCAGGCGCTCGGAAATATCCCGTGAGATGCAGAAGATCACTGGTTTTCCGTCCCATGTGCCGTTCGTTATCTTTGTCTCCACAGGGATACTGTCGCCTGATTTCATGAAGAGGGGGATATCGCAGAGAGTTTCAATGCCGGCAAGCATCTCCGCGACTCTTTTTTTCGTCTGTTCACGAAGCTCCGGTGGATGAACGTCGAGCACAGTCATCGTCCGCAGCTCATCGAGCGAATAACCGAGGGTATTGATCGTCGCGGTGTTGGCGTGTATGATCGCGCCATCATGGTCGAAAACAACAAGCATATCTTCGATCGATTCGAACAATAGCTCAAGATTTCGACTCACGGAACGGATCTGTTCTTCGTGCCTGGAATGCATGATTGCCTCGCCGATATGCGAGGCCACGGTTTCGAGCGCTTTTCGCGCCCACTCCGGCACCTGACCGAGAGCGTGGGAGGCGACCGTGAAGACGGCAACAAGCTGATTTTTACTGATAACGGGCAGAATCGCGGAAGATTTCAGTCCCTCTTTCTGAATGGCGTTATAGATGTCCCCCTCCTGAGTCGGAGCTGCCTGGTCGTTGTAGAGCGGCATTCCTGAGGTCATGAGCAGATATTCAGGAGTGCTCTGCGAGACTATGTGAACATCCGTTGCAAACGCTTCACTGACGCCCTGAGTGTAGGCAAGCTTGAGGCAATTTTCGGCCTCGTCCACCAGATAGACTCCGCCGCAGTCCATGCGCGATAGCTCTATGGAACTCTGCAAGCAGAGCTGGATGGTCTCTTCAAATGATTGCGAGGCGCTCAGTTTCAGCGCCAGGTCAAGTTCGCCCTGGATCAGGCGCTTGATCTGCTTGCGATGCAGGGCGTTGGTTATGAGGCCGCCAGCCAGCGAAAGGATCGATGCCGTGCTCGATGGCCATTGCCGCTCCTGTTTTACGGTATCGAATCCAATGAAACCCAAGAGCGTGCTCCCCGATATGAGCGGAATGGAAATCAGGGATTTGATCTCCATTTTTTCGAGAATCTCTCTATCCGAAGCGGCCTCATCCGGCAGTTCGGAGAGCTTCGGCACGATGACCACCTCGTTTCGGGAGAGTTTTGAATGAAACCACTCGAAATCGGCGGTGGGCATTTGCTTCAGAAGCTGATTTCGCGATCTGATACCTTCGGCGCACCACTCATGAGTGCTGTTCATGAGTTTCTGGTTGTCGCAGTACTGAAAAATACAGCTCCGGTCGGCCTCGAAGAACTCTCCGATTGCCTGTAATGCCTCGTTGATCATCTCGTCGATGCGCTCCGTAGAGACATTGATGAACTGGCTGGCAAGTTTTGAAATGAGTTGCTCAAACCGCCGGTTGTAGGTAATTGCCTCTTCGGAGAGTTTGCGTATCGAGTTGTCGAGCGCATAGGTTTCAAAGCAGGTGATCAGGCCGTCATCGTCCCGTATGATCGTCGTGAATTCGTAGAACCAGACGATGGCGCCGTCCTTGCGGATAATCCGGTACTCCTGCTCGAAGGAGGTGCGCTCGCTGTCGGAGGAGAAACGCTCCATCTCCGTCAGAATCCGCATGAGATCATCCGGATGAACGATGTCGATATATGCAGTGTTTCCCGAAGTGAACTCCTCCGGTGAGTAGCCCGTCAGGCGGGTAACATTCGGGGAGACATATCTGATCGGGAATCCCTCTTCGTTCTGCCAGCGGAACACCGTGACGGGGCCTTCCATAAAGAGGGTCATCTCCTGCCGAAGCTTCTCCTCGGCGTGCTTGCGCGCTGTGATATCCGTATGCGAACCGGCCATACGGAGCGGCTTGCCATCGCTGTCACGCTCGATAACATTGCTGCGGTCGAGAATCCAGACCCATTGTCCCTGTTTGTGACGCATCCGGACTTCCGCCTCATAGAACTCGGTTTCACCCCGGAAATGACTTTCGATACGCGCCGTGGCCTCACGGAGGTCATCCGGCTGGCAGAGGCTCTCCCATGTGGAAATGTTGACCGGCGAAAGCTCATCGGCAGTATAGCCGATCATCTCGGCCCAGGCGTTGTTGATGGTCACGTTACCGGTCTGGACCTCCCAGTCCCAGTATCCGGCCTTCGTGCCCTCGACAACCATGGAGAGCCGGTTCAGCTCTTTTTTGAGTTCGGCGTTTTCCTGCTTCAGGCGGGCAATCGTCGCGTCAGCCGATTCATCGGCCATGACCGGGTCGTCGATGTTCATATCGAAGAGTAATGAGTGGTGTTACTGCTCTTGTGGCAAGATTTTACTACGCAGGGTTTACTTTTTGTTTCGGCGATTTCGTACTCGCAAGTGTATAATATAATACCGGCCAACCACTCGAACATGAATGACTTATCACTTATGACATAAAAAAATCTACGCCCCGGTATAAAAGAGCCACGCCGCATGGACGAATCGTCGCAGAGGCGACAGGTCGCAAGCGGAAGCGCTGTGGCGCGCCAGCCGATGCCGCCGCAGGAGTATGGCACAGTATAGAAAGCATTAATGCAGGATTATTCCTCCTCATGGCGGGTATCGTACGTTGCCCTCCTGCAAAAAGTCGGAGATTGTCTATGATGCGACCGTCTGTTTTACGCGGCGTTTGAATGAAAAGCGTGACAGAGCAGTCGCTCTAATGATTCAGGCTGCTAGTTCAGGGACGCAGGACAGAACTAAAGCTGACCAATGTTACCAGGGTGAGCCTTGAAGAGTTGCTCACTGATTATCGGCATTTTATGCGTGTTAACGGATTTCAGGATCGGGACGCACAACATCTTTAATCGTTGCGGCTGTGAGAGCTGAATCGACAGGTTGATGCGGATTACGATACATTTCGGAAAGGAATCGAGGATGAAAATCCTGAAATCAGCGAAAATATCTTTCTCGGACTCATCAAAGAGTGCTTTATCTGCTCGATCGTCAGCGTCAAAGCATCGAGACTGAATTGCTTGAGCGGTGTGGTATCCGTAAGCGTATGACCAGGGCGAGGCTTCAGAGAATGAGTGAAATAGGTACATAGTCACCAGCGGCTCTCGTTGAATGTCCCGAATTCCGACTCCATTTCGTCTTTTCTGTCCCTTCTGTCCTTTAGGTCTCTATTTTCACTTTTTCAACAGCGTTTGTTCGAGCCAGTCGAAGGTCTCGGCGATGACTTGACGCGAGGCTTTCGCGGTGCTCTCCCTGTCTTTGCCGAGCCAGTCGTGGTTGACGCCGTCGATGATGACGAGCTTCGAGCCGACTCCCGCCGCTTTCAGCTTTTTGTCGAGTTCGACGGAGTGTTTCGGAGGCACCGAGGTGTCGTCCGAGCCGTGAATGAGCAGCGTCGGGGGATCGTTCTTGTCCACGAAGTTGACAGGGCTTGCATTGGCGATCACGCCGGGCGGGCAGCCGTCCGCGGTGCAGCCGAAGAAGCGGAGCGGGCTGGGGGCTTCGACCGGCGCGGCGCTCTCCCCTTGCGCGGGTGTCGTCGATTGCCGGAACATGCTCCCGAGATCGTAGAGGCCGTACCAGCCGACGAAGGCCTGCACTCGGTCGGACTGATCGGCGTTGGCCATGCCCGGCGGATCGAACTCCATATCTTCGCCGGTAAAGGCGCTCATTGCGCCGAGATGCGCGCCAGCCGACGCGCCCAATACGGCTACGCGGTTTGGATCGATGCCGTAGCGGCTGGCGTTGGCGCGAAGGAAGCGGATGGCCGCCTTGATGTCCTGCAATGCTGCCGGAAAGCGGGCCTCGCCACTCAGCCGGTAATCGACCGAGGCTACGGCAAAGCCGCGCTGCGCAAGCATGGCGAGTACGCCGGGGAAGTCGGCGAAGTGGGCCGCCTCGCGTTTCGATCCACTCGTCCAGCTCCCGCCGTGGAGGAAGATGACGAGCGGTCGAGCCGTCTTGCCGTCAGGCCGGTAGAGGTCGAGCAGCAGCGGACGGTAGCCGGGCAGTGTCGAATAAACGATGTCGGGCGTGACCGTGACTTTGCCGAGCCGGATTCGAGCCTCTGGAAGCGTGTCGGCAGCAGCGTCTGTCATGGTGACGGCAACATCGGTCTGCCGTGCATGAAGCGACGGCGATGCCGAAATAGCGATCAACAGCGAAAGGGCAAGCGTTTTGATGGAACGACCGTTCATCGGAATTCGGAATTTGCTGGTTTTTTCAAATTGGAGAGGTCTCATGAGCAAAGACGCAGTCTGTTCTTTTTTCCCCCTGGGAGCGCCGAGCGCCTGCTCGGCTTCTTTTTGGGAATTATTACTCCGGCAGCAATAAATCGCAAAAGACATCGTAATGGGAAATTGGGCTAAAGCCCTTATTTATTTTACTTTATCCGCATACCCCGGACTAAAGTCCGGGGCAATTGTTTAAGAGTTTTAATGGCCGGAATAATAATCCCTTCGATCTGAAGTGCCGAAGCCGCTTACAGATACCGGACAACCTCGTCCAGCGTCTTGCGACTTTTCGGGCGGGTCTGGGCGTCGGCGGAGGCGTAACCGAGCGGGGTGATGGCGAACACCTCTTCCGAGGGTTTCAGGCCGAGCGCTTCCCGCAGCATCAGCGGATCGAAGGCGCAGATCCAGCAGGTGGCGAGGCCCTCGGCGTGAGCGGCGAGAATCAGGTGATCCATCGCGATGGCGAGGTCGGTTTCAAGCGAGTTCCATCCGTCCCCCGTCCTCACCCACGCGGCCTCCCGGTCGCCGGTGACGACGAGGATGTGCGGCGCCTGCCGGAACCAGTCACGCTCGTAGCATGGTCGTACTTTCGCGAGCATCTCCGGCGAGCTGACAAGCAGGAACTTCCATGGCTGGAGGTTCTTTGCCGACGGGGCGAGCCGCCCGGCGTCGAGCACCCGGTCGAGCATCTCGCGTGGCACGGGGCGATGAGCATCGTAGCCGCGCACGCTTTTGCGCGATGCGGCGAGGTCGTGAAAGTTCGTCATGCCGGTTTCTCTCCCTGCGCGAG
>JAAXWU010000037.1 GCA_013334855.1 Chlorobaculum sp.
TAGCGTTCGGCATCGTGATCGCCGTGATCTCCTCGGTGGGGCCTGCCCGACGGGCGACGAGCTATTTGCCGGTACGGGTGCTGCGAGGCGAGGTGGGGTAGAATGTAAGATTGTGGACGAAGTGGACGTTGTGGACTTGGTGGACTGGTGGACTGGTGGACAAGTAACGGAACTTCATTCTTGCATTGGAGGCGTCCACAACGTCAACCTCTTACATTTGTCCACTCAGTCCACCCCGGTCTGAAGACCGGGGCAATTGAAGAAAATACAAGAGATTGAATCTCCAGAGGGTTGAAACCCTCCTGAATTTGGGATCGCGATTCCGGGTTTTCAGGTGTTCTCGATCAAGCAAACCGCGTGGGCGCAGGCGCCTTCCTGGCGGCCTACGTAGCCGAGTTTTTCGTTGGTGGTGGCTTTGACCGATACGGCGTTCAGCTCAAGGTCGAGGCAGTGGGCGATGTTGCGGCGCATCTCTTCGATGTAGGGGGCGATTTTCGGCTTTTCGAGCAGCAGCATGGCGTCGATGTTCACCGGCTTGTACCCTTCGCGGGCGAGCAGCTTGCCGACGTGCTTCAACAGAATCATGCTGTCGATGTCCTTGAACTCCTGGCTGGTGTCGGGGAAGTGCTTGCCGATGTCGCCGAGCGCCGCCGCGCCGAGCAGTGCGTCGCTGATGGCGTGCAGGAGCACATCGGCGTCGCTGTGGCCGAGAAGACCGACCGGCGATGGGATATCAACCCCGCCGATAACAAGCTTTCTGCCTTCCAAGAACTGGTGAACGTCTATGCCGATTCCTATGCGCATGGTGTGGTGGTGGTGTTTGGGTTTGGGTAAAAAAAGATCAGTCGGATCTGACTGATCGAGGGCCGACGCGAGGCCTGCCCCTACATTATCAATTGTCCATTATCAATTATCCATTGCCTTACACGATCAAGCTCCCGACATACTCGCTGAACTTCTGCGCATCAGGCCGCGAGAAGAACTCGTCGATCGCGATGGCGATTTTTTCGCTGATGTCGGGGTAGACGAAGTTCATCGTGCCGATCTGGATGGCGCTCGCTCCGACGAGCAGGAACTCCATCGCATCGGCAAAAGAGGCGATGCCGCCCATGCCTACCACCGGGATTTTCACGGCCCGCGACACCTCCCACACCTTGGCGAGCGCTATCGGCTTGATCGCCGGGCCGGACAGACCGCCCGTCACGTTCTTCAGCAGCGGCTTGCGGCTGCGGTAGTCCACGGCCATGCCGACCACGGTGTTGATGAGCGAGACCGAGTCCGCCCCGGCCTCTTCGGCGGCGAGCGCGATGGTGCTGATCGAGGTGACGTTCGGCGTGAGCTTGACCATCAAATGCCTGCCGGTCAGCTTGCGCAGGGTCGAGACGATCTCGCGGGTCGCCTCGGGGCTTACCCCCATGATCATGCACTCCCCCTTGACGTTCGGGCACGAGAGGTTCAGCTCATAGGCCGCGATCCCTTCGACCGAATCGAGCCGCTCGACCACCTGGCAGTAGTCGTCAATCGACTTGCCCGCGATGTTGACAATCACCCGCGTATCGAGCGTCTGCAAGAAAGGCACCTTATCCGACACAAACTTTTCGAGGCCGACGTTGGCCAGGCCGATGGCGTTGATCATGCCGCACGCGGTCTCGGCGATGCGCTGCGGCGGATTGCCGGTGCGCGGTTCGGGTGAAATCGCCTTGGTGACCAGTCCACCGATTTTCGATAGATCGCAGAGTTGCGACAGCTCCTCGCCGTACGAGACGGTGCCGGAGGCGAGCATGACCGGCGAACGGAGGTCGAGCCCCCTGCCGAGGCTCACGGCGGCAGGGGCGTTCATGGTCGTTGTTGTCGATGGTGAAATCATGTTGCTGATCGGATTCAGGGGCGCGGCTCCTGGAGGTAGTAGCGCATGGTGTACTCCTTGACCATCCGGTCGGTGTTGTAAACCGGCGCGATGGTGGCGATAGCGTTGCGGATGTTCTTCAGCCACCTGACCGGAAGGTTGTGCTCGTTGCGCTCGTAGAAGGTCGGGATGATCTGGTGTTCGAGCACTTCGTAGAGCTTGTTCGCATCGAAGCGGTACTGCTCGTCGTAGTTGCTATTCTCTTCGCCGTGGCCAATCGACCAGCCGTTGGTGCCGTTGTACGCCTCGCACCACCAGCCATCGATAATGCTGAGGTTCAGGCCGCCGTGCAGCACGGTCTTCTGGCCGGAGGTGCCGCTCGCCTCCATCGGCCTGACCGGGTTGTTGAGCCACACATCGACGCCGGAGACGAGTCGCTTGGCGACGCCAATATTGTAGTTTTCGAGGAAGATCACCTTGCCGAGGAACTCCGGACGGCGCGAGTGCTCGACAATCTGGCGGATATACTCCTTTCCGGCATCGTCGTGCGGATGCGCCTTGCCTGCGAAGATGATCTGCACCGGCATGTTCGTGTTGTTGACGATAGCGTTGAGGCGATCCATATCCTGGAAAAGCAGCGGCGCACGCTTGTAAGTGGCGAACCGGCGGGCGAAGCCGATGGTGAGAATATCGGGCGAGAGCGAGCTTTTGGTCGACCGGGAGGAGTCCGCCGGTTTGTACGGCGAGGTATACTGGTGCTGATGGTAGAGCTGGTTCGACAGGTAGCGCGAAATGTAATCCATCAGGTTGCGCTTCAGGTGGTAGCGCAGGCACCACAGATCGCTGTCGGAAACCTTCGCCAGCACCGCATCGACCGACTCCCTCGACGAGAACAGCTCTCCGAGGTCTCCGGCATGTTGCTTCCAGAAGCGCTCGGTGAATCCGCTGCTCCAGCTCCTGGTATGGATACCGTTGGTCACATGGCCGATCGGCACCTCTTTCGGATCGTTCGTCGAGTAGAGGTGCTTCCACATATCGCGCGAAACCTCGCCGTGCAGCTTCGAGACGCCGTTGGCGCAGCGGGAGAGCCTCAGGGAGAGCACGGTCATGGTGAAGAGACCCGAAGTGTCAGCCGGATTTTCGCTTCCAAGCCGCATGACCTCCTCGAATTCCATGCCGGAGAGGGTCAGGTACTTGGAGAAGGTGTAAGCCATCATGTCCCTTGAAAAACGGTCGTGACCGGCGGGTACGGGGGTGTGAGTCGTGAAGACGCACTGCTCCTTGACTTTCGACTTCGCCTCGTCGAAAGAGCACCCTCTGGCGATCTCATCGGCAAGCAGTTCGAGCGTGAGGAAGGCCGAGTGCCCCTCGTTCATGTGATAGACAGCAGGTTCGAGCTTCAGCGCCTTCAGCAGCTTCACGCCGCCGATGCCGAGCAGAATCTCCTGGTTGATGCGCATGTTCTGGTCGCCGCCGTAGACTCGCGAGCAGATGTCGCGGTAGTGCATCTCGTTGGCCGGAATGTTGGTGTCGAGCAGGTAGAGCGTGGCGCGTCCGACCTTCAGGCTCCACGCCTGGGCGTACACCGTGCTCTGCGCGATGGTGACTTCGATGATCAGATCCTTTCCATCCGCCGTGGTGACCTTCTCGATGGGCAGGCTCTCGGGATATTGCAGCGGATAGTCCTCGATCTGCCAGCCGTCGTGGTTGAGGTACTGGCGGAAGTAGCCCTCCTTGTAGAACAGAGAGATGCCGATGAAATTGAGGCCGAGGTCGCTGGCCGACTTGATGTGGTCGCCCGAGAGGATGCCGAGACCGCCCGAGTAGATGCGGAGGCTCTCGTGAACGCCGAACTCGGCGCTGAAGTAAGCGACCGGATTGGCAACGAGGTGCGGAGCGTGACCGGCGGCCCAGGTGTTTTTCTCGGTCAAGTATTCGTTGAAGCGCTGGTTCACCTCCTCGATTTTTTTGCCCATCTCACATGAGCAGCGAGCTTCGAGTTCATCGGTTGAAATGTGGCGGAGCAGTTCGACCGGGTTGTGATTGACCCGTTCCCACAGGAGCGGCGAGAGGTTTTTGAAGAGGGATTTTGCTTCGGTATCCCACGACCACCAGAGGTTCCGGGAGAGTTTTTTTACGGCGGAGATGTTTTTCGACATGACAGATGTTTGGTTTTTTGCAGCTCGCCTCGGGTAGCGCAGGTTAACAAAAGAGCGTATCTTACGGCATGACTCCCTGAGGAGAATGCGTCGGTGAGCCTCGGGATCGGAATATAAACAAAGCGGCTCCAATCAGGCCAGGTTCATCGCTGACTGGCTAAATTTAAATCTTTCAACCCGTAAATCCACATTGCACCAGTGTCCTTTGAGAAGAAAGTAACCATCGCTCATCTTTCCGACCTGCACTTCGCAGGCAGAAACGATCGTTACCTGATGGAAAAGCTTGACGTTATGCTCGGCGAGTTCGTCCGTCGCGGCTACGATCACCTCGTGATGACCGGCGACCTGATCGATACGGCCGTTCCGGCGCACTGGACGATCATCCGGGATGCGCTGTCGCGGCACGGCCTTTTCGACTGGACGAAAACCACGGTGATACCGGGCAATCACGACCTGATCGATCTCGAAGAGGAGATGCGCATTTACAACGCGCTCAATCCCGACGACCGCAGCCGTCAGCGCCGGGTTGACGAGCGGCTCCGGCAGTTCAACGACATCTTCCGTCCGCTCATCAGCGGTGACGGCGAAGAAACGGCGGGCGTGCCCTTCGTCAAGGTGATGCATTTCGGCCAGATCGCCCTCTCGTTCGTGGCGGTCAACACGGTGGATCCGTGGTCGGGATCGGAAAATCCGGTCGGCGCACGGGGCAGCGTCTCGCGTGAAACGCTCCGGGCGCTCATGGAACCCGGCGTCCGACAGGCGCTCGACGACACCTTCATTATCGGCCTCTGCCACCACGCCTACAAGGTGTACGGCACCGGAGCGCTGGTCGATCAGGCATTCGACTGGACAATGGAGTTCAAAAACCGTGACGAATACCTCAACGTCATGAAGAACCTCGGCGTCAAACTGGTGCTGCACGGCCATTTTCACCGCTTCCAGGTCTATCAGGCGGGCGGCATCGAGTTCATCAACGGAGGAAGTTTCCGCTACTTTCCCGAACGCTACGGCGAACTGACCATCGAGGCGGAGGGCAGATGGTCGCACCGCTTCGTCAACCTCGCGATCAAACGGTAGCGGGATAGTGCTGTTTAGTAGGTCTGATTGACAAACAGTGATGCCGTATCAAAAGTCTTTTATCAGTAAATTTTCTTGGTTTAGTTTCTTTGTCATTCTGAACGAAGTGAAGAATCCAGTTTTCGGATAGTCGCAACAACTGAATAATCTGTTACACTTTACGAGAATTTTCTGGATTCTTCGCCCGACTGCGTCGGACTCAGAATGACAGTAAACAAACCGAACCGTACTTATTGCTCCGGCAACAAAAAATCGCAATTGCCGCCATTGTAAAATATTGGGCTAAAGCCCTGATTTATTTTGTTTTATTCGCATACCCCGGACTGAAGTCCGGGGCAATTGTTTAAGAGTTTCAATGGCCGGAGTAATAATAAAAACTTGCTGTCTGCTTATGAGACAGCCTCTTTGAGTAGACGTCGCGCAGAAGGGAGTGTCCATAGCCGGAGCAGTTCATGCCGCGCCGGGCGATGATTCAGGAGATCGGCTGCTCTTTGACGCCCTGCTCCTTCATGTACTCGCGGATGCGCTGGGCGTGGTTCTGGTCTTCGCTGGCGAGCTGCTTGAAGAGGTCGGCGGTCAAGGAGCCGGTTTCACTCTCCATGAACTCCTGGAAGTGCGCCTCTCCGGCGGACATCTCGATATGCAGCGCCAGACTCAGCGCCTGTTCACGCGAGCACGGCGAGGCGGTAAAGCGCTCGCTCTCGGCGATGATGCGGGCGTTGTTGGCTTTCAGGGCGTCGAGGTCTTTCGAGAGGAGGTTCTCCGGGAAAAACTGCAACGGCTGCGGCTGCTTCTTCTCCTGCTGGAGCAGAGCCGCGTGGCTGCGCTCCTCCATCGAAAGCTGCCACCAGAACTCCTCATCCTCCTCGAACCGGTCGTTGAAAAGGGTGTACAGCCTGGCAAGATTGAGTTCGAGCTGTATCGATTCGTCGAGCAGAGCGGCGATGGTCGGTGTGGTGGACATGGAGGTAACTGGTGTCGGTGACAGGTGACTTGAATTCAGCTATGGGCAAGATAATGAACCACGCGGACAATGCAGACAATTTCGGCGATTCAGGATTTCGCGGGCAGGCGATAGCGCGAAAAAGGGGAGTGAAAGGACAAAAAGAACTTCAGGGACAGAAAGGACGAAAAGAATCATCTTTGTCCCTGCTGTCCTTGATGTCCTTTGCGTCCTTGTTGTCCTTTTCTTCCCAGAAGAGCGAAACAACTATTGATTGCGGTAGGTAGCGTACTCCTGCAAACTCTTGACGCCGAACTGCTGGCAGCGGATGCAGTCCATCGCCCGCACCGAGGCTTCTGCGGCCTCGATGGTGGTGACGAAGGGCACGCCGCTCTGCACCGATGCCGAGCCGATGGCCTCTTCGTCATGCAGCGCCCGCTCGCCTCGCGGGGTGTTGATCACGAAATCGATCTTGCCGAGCTTGATGATGTCGAAGATGTTCGGGCGACCATCCTCGCCGACCTTGAAGACCTTCTTGCAGTCGATGCCGTGCTGGGTCAAAAAGGCGTGCGTGCCGGAGGTGGCCACAAGGTCGAAATCCATGCGGTACAGCTCGCGGGCTATGTTGATGATCCGCTGGTTCTTGTCCTGCTCGTTGACGCTGATGAAGACCGTGCCCGAAAGCGGCAGGTGCATGTTGGCCGCCTGGTAGGCTTTGGCGAACGCCTCCGGGAAGGACTCGGCAAGGCTCATCGCCTCTCCGGTGGAGCGCATCTCCGGGCCGAGATAGACGCCCGATTTGACAAACTTCGAGAAGGGGAACACAGGCTCCTTGATGGCCATGTGCTTCAGGCCGAGATCGTCGCAATCCTTCAGGTTGAACTCCTTGCGCAGGTCGCTGAGCTTTTCGCCGAGCATGACACGCGTGGCGATCTTGACCACCGGAATCGCCGTCGCCTTGCCGACGAAGGGCACCGTGCGGCTGGCGCGGGGATTGACCTCGATCACGTAGACCTTGCCGTTCTGCACGGCGTACTGCACGTTCATCAGGCCGACGACGCCGATGTTCTCGGCGAGCTTGCGGGTGTGCTCCTTCATTGTGGCGATGGCCTCGGGAGCGATGTTGTAGTAGGGCAGAATCGAGGTGGAGTCGCCGCTGTGGATACCGGCGGCCTCGACGTGCTGCATGATGCCGCTGATGACGCAGTCGGTGCGGTCGGCAATGGCGTCGATGTCGAACTCCACGGCGGTATCGAGGAAGCGGTCGATGAGCAGCGGATACTTTTCGCTGATGAAGAGCGCCTGATCGACGTACTCCTTGAGCGAGTCGTCGTTGTAGATGATCTTCATGGCGCGTCCGCCAAGCACGTAACTCGGGCGAACGAGCACCGGATAGCTGATGCGTTTGGTGATCTCCTGCGCTTCGGCGAAGGTGGTGGCTGTGCCGTATTCCGGGTGCGGAATGTCGAGCTTTTCGAGCAAGGCGCCGAACTTCTTGCGGTCTTCGGCAATGTCGATGCCTTTCGAGGAGGTGCCGAGAATGTTCACGCCGTAAGCGTCGAGCTTGGTCGAGAGCTTGAGCGGCGTCTGGCCGCCAAAGCTGACGATGACGCCGAGCGGCTGTTCGTGCTCGATGATGCGGATGACATCCTCGAAGGTGAGCGGCTCGAAGTAGAGCTTGTCGGCTATGTCGTAATCGGTCGAGACCGTCTCGGGGTTGCAGTTGACCATGATGGTCTCGTACCCGGCCTCGCGGAGGGCGAAGACCGCCTGCACGCAGCAGTAGTCGAACTCGATGCCCTGGCCGATGCGGTTCGGGCCGCCGCCGAGGATGATCACCTTCTGGCGATCCGAGCGGACGGATTCGTTCTCCTCGTCGTAAGTCGAATAATGGTATGGCGTTTTGGCGTCGAACTCGGCGGCGCAGGTATCGACCGTCTTGAAGACCGAGACCACGCCGTAGTGGCTGCGCAGCTCGCGTACCGCAGTTTCGCTGGTCTGGAATATGGTGGCAATCTGGAAATCGGAGAAGCCGTGCTCCTTGGCTTTCTTCATCTTCGGAGCGGGCAGCCTGAGTGCGAGTTCACGAGCCTCGCCGGAGAGTTCAGGGAGTGGAGTGGTCATGCAGCGTCGTATTGGTAAATCATGATTGGAAGAGCGTCACGGAAGGTAACAATTCATGGCCGTACTTGAAAACCGACGCAGTATAATAAATAGGCCTCCGAACTCAAAGTTCCCCATTGGACGACGCCGCAAATCAGAAACGCGCTTCGGAATTTTTTTCCACTATTCCTGTTATATTGTTTCTTTTCGTGTAATTTCTGTCCGGCAATCCAAGCATTTATCAGAATCGCGATGAGTAACAAACAGTTCGATTCCATAGCATCGGCCCTCGAAGACATCAGGAACGGCAAGCTGGTCATCGTCGTCGATGATGAAGACCGCGAGGATGAAGGCGATTTCATCGCCGCCGCCGAGCACGTCACCTCCGAGATGGTGAACTTCATCACCAAGGAGGCCCGAGGCCTGCTCTGCGTGGCCATCCCCATGCAGCGCGCCCGCGAGTTGCAGCTCGAACCAATGGTGCAGCGCAACACCTCGCAGCACGAAACCAATTTCACCGTCTCCATCGACGCCATCGCCGAAGGGGTCACGACGGGCATTTCGGCCTACGACCGCTACATGACCCTCAAGATGATCGCCGATCCCTCATGCACGGCGGACGACTTCTCGCGTCCCGGCCACATCTTCCCGCTCCGTGCGATGGATGGCGGCGTGCTCCGCAGGGTCGGCCACACCGAGGCCGCCGTCGATCTCTGCCGCCTCGCCGGTTGCCAGCCCGCTGGTCTGCTCTGCGAAATTCTGCACGACGACGGCAGCATGGCCCGCCTCCCGGAGCTCTTGAAGCTCAAGGAGAAGCTCGGCATGAAGCTCGTCACCATCAAGGATCTCGTGGCTTACCGGATGCAGCAGAGCAAGCTCGTGCACCGCGCCGTCGAGTCGAAGCTTCCGACCGCGCACGGCGACTTCAACCTCATCGCTTACGAAACCATCGTCGATCAGCAGAACCACATCGCCTTCGTCAAGGGCGACGTGTCCGACGGCGAGCCGGTGCTGGTTCGGGTGCACTCGCAGTGCGCCACGGGCGACACCTTCGGCTCGCTCCGCTGCGACTGCGGCCACCAGCTCGAAACGGCCATGCGCATGATCCAGAAGGAGGGGCGCGGAGTGCTCGTCTACCTCATGCAGGAGGGACGCGGTATCGGCCTCATCAACAAGCTCAAGGCGTACAACCTCCAGGACGAGGGGTTCGACACGGTCGAGGCGAACGAGAAGCTCGGCTTCAAGGCCGACCTGCGCGACTACGGCATCGGCGCGCAGATTTTGCAGGACCTCGGCGTCAGGAAGATGAAGCTGATGACCAACAATCCGAAAAAGATCGTTGGCCTCGAAGGGTACGGCCTCGAAATCGTCGAGCGCGTACCGCTTGAAATAGAACCGAACGAAGTGAATCTTCAGTATCTTCAGACCAAACGCGACAAGCTCGGTCACATGATCGAATCGGTTTCCGGTAACGATCGCATCATTTTCGAGCGCCTGGCCGATGAGCAGTTGAAACAGCATAACAAACAATAAACTCCACCGGGAGAAGGACAGACGATGGACAACGATATTCTGAAACGGCTCGATCCAGAGGTTTTCGAGTCGATTGCCAACGAAACGAAACGCCAGACCGAGACGCTCGAACTGATCGCTTCGGAGAACTTCACCAGCAAAGCGGTCATGGAGGCGTGCGGCTCGGTGATGACCAACAAATACGCCGAGGGCTACCCCGGCAAGCGCTACTATGGCGGCTGCGAGTTCGTCGATGTGGCCGAGAACCTCGCCCGCGACCGCGCCAAGAAGCTCTTCGGCTGCGACTACGTCAACGTACAGCCGCACTCCGGCTCCAGCGCCAACATGGCGGTGCTCTTCGCCGTGCTCAAGCCGGGCGACGCCATCATGGGCCTCGACCTCTCCCACGGCGGCCACCTCACCCACGGCAGCCCGGTCAACTTCTCCGGCCAGATGTTCGACGCGCACTCCTACGGCGTTGACAAGGAGACCGGCATCATCGACATGAACAAGGCCGAAGAGCTGGCCCTCAAGGTGAAGCCGAAACTGATCATCACCGGCGCGAGCGCCTACTCGCAGGGCTTCGACTTCAAGGCGTTCCGCGAGATCGCCGACAAGGTCGGTGCGCTGCTCATGGCCGACATCGCCCACCCGGCGGGCCTCGTCGCTACGGGCCTCTCCGCCGACCCGATCCCGCACTGCCACTTCGTCACCACCACCACCCACAAAACCCTGCGCGGCCCGCGTGGCGGCATGATCATGATGGGCAAGGATTTCGAGAACCCGATGGGCCTCACCATCAACACCAAGAACGGCCCCCGCGTCAAGATGATGTCCGAGGTGATGGACGCCGAGGTGATGCCCGGCATCCAGGGCGGCCCGCTGATGCACATCATCGCCGGAAAGGCGGTCGCCTTCGGCGAAGCGCTCCAGCCGGAGTTCAAGGCATACGCGCAGCAGATCAAGGATAACGCCGCCGCAATGGCCGCCAAATTCCTCGCTGCCGGATACCACATCGTCAGCGGCGGCACGAAAAATCACCTCATGTTGCTCGACCTGCGCAACAAAAACGTCACCGGCAAGGTGGCCGAGAACCTCTTGCACGAAGCTGGCATCACGGTCAACAAGAACATGGTGCCCTTCGACGACAAATCGCCCTTCGTCACCAGCGGCATCCGCGTCGGCACCCCGGCCATGACCACCCGCGGCATGAAGGTCGCCGAAAGCGAAAAGATCGTCGAATTCATCGACCGCGTCATAAGCGCAGCCAACGACGCCAATGTTTCGGATGTCTGCAAAGCCGTCCGCTCGGAAGTTCGCGACCTGTGCCTCGGCTTCCCGCTCAACGACTACGGCTCGCTCGTGTAACGCAAGCTTCTGCATGAAATTGCAAAAGGTCGGCACCCCGCAAAGGTGACCGGCCTTTTTTTGTGGACGATGTGGGCGTGGTGGACGAAAAAGAAGGTGCGTTGTTTCTGTCCATTCCGTCCATAAAATCCACTTCGTCCATGAACATTTTGCAGATCGGCCTGTTAAACAACGTCAGGCAAGGTGCTTTCAAATCGTATCGAGCGCGGCCAGCGTGCTCGATGTGGGTGTTTCGGTGAAGAGTTCGAGAACGGCAACTGAAAGAAAATCAAATACTTACTTGTCAATCCCGAGAAATCGGCTGCAAGTGGAAGAAGTCATGGAGGCTTTTGCAGTGCTCACGCGAGGTATCCGTTACGCTGCATTCATAGATAAATCCCGGCGGGAACCAGCCGCCGGGAAGGTGTAACGGAGAAAGAACAGGGAGAACAAATCGTCAGTAATGCACGGCAATTGACGCCACTACGGTGAAGGGCGCGCCGGGCTGGAAGGTGCTGTTCAGGGTTTTGTAGTCTGACGTACTGATCAGACTGACGTATTTTTTGTCGAACAGGTTGATAAAGGTGAGCGAGCAATCGACGCTTTTGAAGCCAAGCATTGCCCGGCTCCAGGTGAGATCGAGGTCGCAGAGCGTCGCGCCGTCGATCTTCTGCTGGTGCAGCACATCACCGTAGCGAACCGAGCTGTATCTGGCGATGGGCGAGATGGTCAGGTCGCCGGTTGTCCAGCTTATCATGCCTTTGGCCAGAAATTCGGGAGCGTCGGGAACCTGCCTGCCCTTGACATCGATCAGGCTGCCGGATTCGGATCGGATATTCCCGTTGAAAAAGAAGCGGTTCCACGAGAATGAACCATAACATTTCAGCGCTTTGGCGGGCTTGTACTCCCCTTCCAGTTCGAAACCATACCCTTTGGCGTCGGCGTTGTTCATCGGATAGGAGATGCCGAAGTCGGGATCCTGCAAGATGGCCTGCTTGTTGTTGTGCAGGGAGTAATAAAGGGTCGGCGCGATACTCCAGTCGCCGCCCTTCATCTTCAGGCCAAGCTCGATGTTCCGCGACAGCTCCATTTTCCGCTCGTCCCAGAGCTGCTGGAAGGTGATGTGGTGGGCTGAAAATGTTGCATACTGCGAGATGAAGTAGGGATAAATGTCAACATGAGTGACGTAGTTCTCGCCATAGGCAAGATACACAGACGTATGTTCGTTGATGGTTCTGGTGATCGTCACGTCGGGAAAAAGGCGGCTGAAGGTTTTGGTGGCAATCGCGCTTTTATCGGCGATGATGACCGGATCGGTGGCGAGCGCATCGTCATGACTGAGATCGCCAATGCCGGTTGTGTTGTAGGTGAGGATCAATGGCAGCGTGTAGTTCACATATTTTACACCACCATTGAACTGCCAATCACCGGTACAGTATTTCGCCTCGATGAACTGCTCGTGCAGTTCGTGGCTCGAACTGTTGGAGAGAATCGACCAGCCGCTGAAAACGAGCTGGCTGCCGCTGACGGTGCAGGTTTTCCATGACGATGGCGGGCCGGGGCGCTCCTGCGTGTGGTAGAGGTAGCCGAAATCGAGATCGACCGGGCCAAGCGCTGTTTTGTATTCAGCGAGAATGCCCTTGAGATCGTGATCGATCTCCCAGCGGCGGACTTTGTTGCCGGTGATACTCTCCAGATAGTACCCCTTGTCGCTCCAGTAGTACGGCTTGACGTTCAGTGTCGAACGGTCGCCAGTTCTCACTTCGAGGTTGGCCATCACCATCCAGTCCTCAAACTCGTTTTTGTTGTAGCCAAAGTAATCGTATTTCGTCAGATCGCTGCCGTAATCGGCATCGTAAGCGTTGTCGAGATTCTGGATTTCGGCGTAACTCAGCGCCTTGTAGGGGTGAATGTTACCCTTGCTCCAGGTGACGAAGGTTTCGAGCTTCACCCTGTCGCTGAACTCTTCCGTCATGCCGAACATCAGGTTGTTGCGGTTGCTCGATCCGTAACCCTTCCACTTTTCGGCGTAACTGGTCGAGCCGGAGGCGAACGCCTTCAGACCGCCGCCGAGGTTGCCGGTATCGACACGCACGAAGGTGCGGCTGAAGTCGTGGCTGCCCCGACTCTGCTTCAGCGTGACGCCAAACTTCTCCTCTGGACGCCTGATCGCCATGTCGATCTTGCCCCCCACGTCGGCGATGCCGAGGCCGATGCTGGCGGGCATGACACCGCTGTACACCGCGATATTCTCGAAGTTTTCGAGGTCGTAAATGGTCGCGCCGCCGCCCGGACGTCCCGTGACCGGCAGCCCCTCGACGTTGACCGTCGTGCAGGGCACGCCGCCAGCGGTCGCCTCGACGCCCCGGAAGCGGAACGCCTCGTGGTAGTTGACGATGTCTGCCAGCCCGTAGGGATCGACGCTTTGCTGGCTGACTGAAGGCATCATGTTGATCACCTTGTAGACCGACATTTGCGACGGATTCAGCAGCGCCGACTCCTTGCCGGTGACGTTCTGCAGCAGGTCGCCTTTTTTGCCGGAGACGGTGATCTCTGGAGCGATATATTCGGAGTGCTTGCTGCCGAGCGTATTCTCCTTGCCCTGTGCCGTGGCGGAGAGCAGCGCCAGCAGGGCGATGAGTGAAGTTTTTTTCATGTTATACGTCGTGGTTGATTTTTCAGACCTGACTGATTAGTCCGATCCGACTGATCGTTAATTACTTCAGGTTATAACGCAGTACAAAAAAAGAGCAGGGCCGTTTGTTCTTTTGTTGCGTAAGCTCTTTCGATATGTAATTCAAGTTATAACGATAAGGGAAAAATAAGGGAACCATCCCCGTGCCTCCAGTTAGCACAAGGCGGTTCCCATGGCTTCCTTGAAGGGAAGGAAGTGCTTAGCTGATGATATGGTCTTCGCAGGCCTCGCCCTCTTCGAGCGCATCGAGAATTTCATCGACTTTGTCTTCGCTGTCGATCTCGCCATACCAGAAGTTTTCCGGGTAGACGACCAGCACCGGCCCTTTTTCGCAGAGGTTCAGGCAGGCCGTAGCCGAGACGGCGACGTCGCTCATACCACGGTCGGCAAGCTCGCTTTCAAGATAAGGGATCAGGTTCAGTGACTCTTTCTTGTGGCACATGCCCTGCGGCGCGCCCTGCGCCCTGAAGCTCGCGCAAACGAAGATGTGATGTTTCGGTTTGTCCATGGTGGTTTTTGTTGTTGTTAATGCTGATAGGTCGAATAGGTCTTATAAGTCGTATAGGACGAATAGGTCGAAACGATGTTGCCGGTTTCAGGGCGGCCACAAGAGCCGCCCCTACATTATCCATTGTCAATTATCCATTATCAATTAACCGCAACCGTTACCGGTGCCGCTGCAACCGGACTTGCAGACGTGGCCGAGGGTGTTTTTCATCAGGTGCTTCATGTTCTGGCCGGTGAAGATGCCGTAGACGGCCTCTTCGATCACCCCTTCCATCGCCATGACCTCTATTCCCCTGGCGTTGAGTACCGATTGCGGTGAACCTCCGGCGCTGTTGACGAGCAGAGCGCGGCAGTCGGCGAGCCTTGCGGCGAGCGCTTCCCAGCGATCCTTGCCGCCGCCGGGAGGCGGGGCCGTGCGGGAATCGACCAGCGTGCAGCTCTTGTTCTCCTCGTCGAGCGCGTAGACCAGGAACCTGTCCGCTTCGCCGAGATGCTGGTTGATGAGCACCCCTTCGAGACTCGCCACGGCGATGTACGGGCGATCTTCTTCCGGATTTTTCGGCATGAGCGAGGCTTCGGCGAGCTTCTGCATCATCTCCTCGGTGTTGATCTCGCCAATGATGCCGACCGCGTCGGCGCGGCAGCGGGCGCAGTGCTTCATCTGCGGCAGCAGCTTGCCGGCCTCCTCCTGTATCTCCTTCACCATCACCGCGTCGGGTTCGGGAATGTTCTCGAACACGGTCTCCGTCGTGTTGTAGTAGGGCAGGGCGTTCAGAATGTCCGCGCCCATCGATGCGACCTGGCGTGCAACCTCTACCACGTGCGTCTCGTTGACGCCGGGGATGATGATCGAGTTTACCTTGGCAGTCACGCCGAACCTCTTGAGCTTCTGCAGGGCGGCAAGCTGGTTTTCGAGCAGGAGCTGCGCAGCCTGAAGGTCGCGGTACATGCGCTTCTGGTAACGCACCCAGGCGTAAATCTCCTGGCCGATCAAGGGATCGATGGCGTTGATGGTGAGCGTCACGTGGCTCACCTGCAACTCGGCCAGCTCCTCGATGTAGGGCAGCACGTCGAGGCCGTTGGTGGCGACGCAGAGCAGCATTTCGGGATATTTCTCGCGAACGAGGCGAAGCGTCTCCATCGTCTCGTCGGGATTGGCGAACGGGTCGCCAGGACCTGCGATGCCCACCACCGAGATGTTCGGCGAGAGCTTGAGCGCCCCATCGAGATAGTAAAGCGCCTGCTTCGGCGAGAGCACCTTGCTGGTGATGCCGGGGCGGTTCTCGTTCATGCAGTCGTATTTCCGGTTGCAGTAGTTGCACTGGATGTTGCACTTCGGCGCGACCGGCAGGTGTATTCTTCCGTATTTGTGCCTCGACGAGTCGTTGAAGCACGGATGGTTCTGGATGTTGAGTGTCATGAGGCCTCCCTTCAGGTCATGATTAATTCTTTGTTACATGTACGTGTAGCCAATCGGCGACGATTTCTGGCGCTCTTCGATGACCGTGTTCACGATGCGGTCGAACAGCTCCTGCGTGCCGCGATAGCCGAGGTGGTGCAGGCGCTGGCCGCCGAAGCGGTCGTGGATCGGGAAGCCGATCCTGATGAGCGGCAGGTCGTGCTTTTTGGACATCGTGAACCCCTTGCTGTTGCCGAGGAGGAAATCGGGTTTCAGCCGTTCCGCTTCGTGCTCGATGTCCACGAAGTCAACGCCGTGGCGCACCTCGATCCCCTGCTCCTCCATATCCGGGATCAGTTCCTGCAAGCGCTGCTTCATCAGGCCGCTCTTGCCGCCCGAGGCGCAGAGCACCGGCACGACGCCGATTTCGCGCAGGAAGGCAGCCACGGAGATGACCAGATCCTCTTCGCCGTACAGGATCGCCTTTTGGCCGAAGACATACTTGTGGCCGTCGGAATAGGCATCGACGAGACGGCGGCGCTCATCTTCGTACTTTTCGGGCATCTGCATCTCGGTCAGCTCTTCGAGCAGCGCCAGGAAGCGGTCGCTTGCCTTGATGCCGATGGGCAGCGGCAGGTGGTGGCGCGGCACGCCGAACTGTGCTTCGAGGTAGCCCGCCGCCGATTTCGCGGCTTCGAGCGTCGAGCCGAACTCGATGCTTGCCGAGGCGCAGCCGCTGTCGGCGATGGCGCTGGTCGAGGTTCCGCCGGGGGGAATCCGGTGGTACTCGCCCCACGGGCCGCCGTCGAGCGTCTGCGAATAGTCCGGCAGCAGCATGAAGGGCATTCCGAAGTCGGTCAGAATCTCCTTCAGGTAGCGTATATCCGCTGGCGAAATCATGCCTGAAAAGAGGTTGACGAGGTTCTTTTTCGCCCCGCCAACAGCGAGCGTTTTTACGGCGGAGCGCACCGCGGCGTGGAAGCCGTCGATATGCGTGCCGCTGTAACTCGGCGTCGAGGCGAAGATCATCACCGGCAGGTTTGCCGCGCCGCCCATCAGGGCTTCGTACTCTCTGAGAATCATCGGCACGTCGTCGCCGATGGTTTCGGACAAACAGGTGGTCGCGATGCCGATCACTCGCGGGTTGTACTGCTGCGAGACGTTTTTCAGGCCAAGCTTCAGGTTGTGGCTGCCGCCGAAGACCGCCGTCTCCTCGTTGAAGTTCGACGAGGCAATGTCGATTGGCTCCTTGTAGTGGCTGATCAGGTAGCGGCGGATGTAGGTGGCGCACCCCTGCGAGCCGTGCAGAAACGGGACGCACTGTTCGATGCCTCTGAAGGCCAGGCACGCGCCAAGCGGATTGCAGAGCTTGCAGGCGTTCTGCGTGGCCGTTTTGGCGGTCATAGTCGAAGCGTTCGTTGTCATCTCTTTCCTCCTTTTCTCGGGGCGAACTGCCATACGGGGCTCATCACCGATTCGTAAACTTCCTTGGCGAAATAGTACATGCCGATAAATCCGGCGAGCGGAATCTTGCGCTCGTGGTTGTGGTCGCAGAAGCCGACGCCGAGTTTGAAGGCAATCGGGCGCTCCTTGACGCCGCCGATGAGCAGGTCGGCCTCCTTTTCGAGAATGAACTTGGAGAGTTCGACCGGGTTCGAGTCATCCACGATCACCGTCCCCTCGTCGCACATCTCCTTCAGCGCACGGTAGTCGTCCTTGTTGCCGGTCTGCGATCCGGCCAGCACAACCGACATGCCGATGGTGCGCAAGGCCTTGATGAGCGAGAAGGTCTTGAACGCGCCGCCGACGTAAATCGCGGCTTTCTTGCCCGCAAGCGCAGCCTTGAACTTCTGCATCTCGGGGTAATATTTCCTGATCTCGTCGCGCACGATCTCCTTGGCCTTCTCCATGATGTCCGGCCTGTCGGGGAAGTGCTGCGCTACGTCATAGAGTGATTTCGACATATCCTCGAAGCCGAAATAGGAGACGCGGATGAACGGGATGCCGTATTTTTCTTCCATATCTTTGGCGAGCGTGGTCATCGAGCCGGAGCACTGCACCACGTTGAGCGTCGCGCCGTGCGAGCGGCGGATGGCGTCGATCCTGCCGTCGCCGGTCATGGTCGCCACCACCTCGATGCCCATCTTCTCGTAATATTCCCGGATGATCCAGGCTTCCCCCGCGAGGTTGAACTCGCCGAGGATGTTGATGCTGTATTTGCTGATCCCCTCGGTCGAACCCTGGCCGATCAGCGTCATGAGGGCGTGGCAGGCGGCTTTGTAGCCATCCTTCTTGGTGCCCTTGAATCCTTCGGAATGCACCGGCAGCACCGGGATTCCTTTCTCTTTGGCGACCTTCTTGCAGACGGCCTCGATGTCGTCGCCGATCAGGCCGATGATGCAGGTCGAATAGATGAATGCCGCGTTGGGCTGATACTGGTCGATCAGCTCGATGAGCGATTTGTAAAGCTTCTTTTCGCCGCCGTAGATGACATCCATCTCCTGGAGGTCGGTCGAAAAGCTGAGTCTGTGCAGCTCCGGTCCCGATGAGACCGCTCCCCGGATGTCCCAGGTGTAGGCGGCGCACCCGATGGGGCCGTGCACGATGTGAATGGCGTCGGCTACTGGATAGAGCACGACACGTGATCCGCAGAAGACGCAGGCACGCTGGCTGACCGAGCCGGAGAGGCTGGTCTTGTCGCAGGCGATGTCAACCTCCGCGCCGCCCGCTCTCTTCTCGTAGACCTGTTTTTCCCTGCCTTCGAGCAGGCTGATGTTCTGCGTGTCCATTACTTCCTTCCCCTTCATTATCCGGTTATCAGAGCCGGTCCCAGCCAGGCCGGGACCACCCCTGTTGTCCTTTAAGTCCTTTCTGTACCTGAAGTCCCTGCTGTTACATTACCAGTTCGAACTTCTCTTCGAGAGCCATGCGATCCTGCTGATCCATAAGGACGCCGAGGATCTTCTCGATCAGCCTCATCGCGCCGCTGTAGCCGACGCTCGGGAAGTAGCTGTGGCCGACGCGGTCGAGGATCGGGAAGCCGAACCTGACGAACGGAATGTTCTCGTCGCGGGCGATGTACTTGCCGTAGGTGTTGCCGATGAGCAGATCGACCGGCTCGTTCTTGATCCACTGGTGGAGCAGGAACATGTCGGCCTGCCCGCCGTTCTTGAAGTTCGCGTAGGGCGCTCTTTCGAGAATCTCCTTCATGCGCTTCTCGAAGCGGTTGCCCGGCGTGCCGCTGACGATGTGCACCGGCTTCATGCCAAGATCGAGCAGGAACTCGGTGAGCGGCATGATCTGGTCGGGATCGCCGAACAGCGCCACTTTCTTGCCGTGGAAGTACTGCTCCATGTCGGCCATGACGTCAACGACGCGACCGCGGTCGGCGGTGATCGACGCCGGTACCGGCTTGCCTGCGGCCTTGCTCAGGGCCATGATGAAGCGGTCGGTTGCCGACAGGCCGATGGGCATGTCGAGCGTCTCGAACGGCACCTTGCACTTCTTGTCGAGCGCGACGGCTGCCGGCTCTGCGCTGACGCAGCCAAGGGCCAGCGAGCACTTGCTGTCGCCGGTGCTCCTGAGCGCCTCGATGGTGACGCCCCCTTTCGGATAGAACTCGTGTTTGCCGGTCTGCGGCGCGTCGAGCACGTCGGAGGTATCCGGGAAAAGGACGATTTTGGCGTCCATCAGGCCCGCGATGCTCTTGATCTCGCGCATGTCGGAAGGCTCCATCCAGCCCGCGACGATGTTGATCTGCTCCGTCTTCTCGCCGGTCGATACGGCGAACTGCTCGGCCATGCCGGTCACCATGTTGGCGTAACCGGTGATGTGCGAACCCACGAAGCTCGGGGTGCTGGCGTAGATGACGTATTTGCCATCCGGAATCTTGCCGTCATCCTTCGCTTTTTTGGTGATCTGCTGCAAGTCGTCACCGATGGTTTCGGACAGGCAGGTCGAGTGCACGGCGATCACCTGGGGATCGTAAACCGAAAAGATGGTCTCGATCGAAGCGAGCAGGTTGGCCTGGCCGCCGAACACCGAAGCGCCTTCGGTGAACGAGCTGGTGGCCGCCATGACCGGCTCTTTATAGTGACGGGTCAGGGTGCTGCGGTGATAGGAGCAGCATCCCTGTGAACCGTGGCTGTGAGGCAGGCAGCCGTGGATGCCGAGCGCGGCGTACATGGCTCCGATCGGCTGGCAGGTCTTTGCCGGGTTGATCGTCAGCCCTTCGCGCGCCATGACCTCTTTTGGTGTGTGTCGTAATAACATGTTGCAATAATCTCCTTATCTGTTACTGGGTGACGTAGCTGGCTTCAAGCGATCCGGCCTCTTCCTTTTCCCACGGGGCCTTGATGAGCTTCCAGACAGGGTTGTTGACCATTCTGTCAATATCCTTGTAGAAGTTGACCGCACCCTCGAAACCGGTGTAGGGACCTCCGTAGTCGTAGCTGTGAAGCTGCTTGAGCGGCACGCCCATTTTCTGCACGACATATTTCTCCTTGATGCCGGCGCAGAAGATGTCGGGCTTGTAGATCTCGATGAGCTTTTCCGACTCGTAGTGGCTGAGATCGTCAATGACCAGCGACTTCTGCTTCATCTGCTTCATCATGCCCTGGTAGCCGTTGATTTCGAGTCCTTTCTCTTTGAGTTCCTCAAGTTCGGCTTCGGTTTTCCTCGGGTTGTACAGTTCGGGATCAGCCGTTACCTTCAGCTCTTCGATGTTCTTGCTGTCGGCGTCGATCTTGATCTTGGGCAGCACTTCACGACCTTCGTAGTCGTCGCGGTGCGCGAACTCGTAACCTGCGGCCACCGTTGTCATGCCAAGCTCGGTGAAGAGATCCTGGTAGTGGTGGGCGCGTGAACCGCCGACGAAAAGCATGGCGGTTTTGCCTTCGGTTCTCGGGCGAATCTCGTCGACAATCGCCTGCACCTTCGGCATCTCCTCGGCAATCACCTCTTCGACGCGGGCCTTCAGCTCGGCGTCACCGAAGTACTCGGCGATCTTGCGGAGCGACTTGGCCGATGATTCAGCGCCGACGAAGTTGACCTTCATCCACGGGATACCGTACTTGGTCTCCATCATGTCGCCCATGTAGTTGATCGAGCGGTGGCACAGGATGACGTTCAGGTCAGCCATGTGCGAGTTTTCGATTGCGCCGACCGTCGAGTTGCCGCTGAACGATGCGACAAGCGTGATGCCGCACTTTTCGAAGATGCGCTCGATTTCGAAGGCATCGCCGCCGATGTTGTACTCGCCAAGCAGGTTGAGCTTGAACTTGCCCTCGACCGGCGCGTTGTTGCGTCCGACCATGTGCTTGAACACGCCGTTGTTGGCGATGTGGTGACCAGCCGACTGGCTGA
>JAAXWU010000147.1 GCA_013334855.1 Chlorobaculum sp.
AATCATGACGGTAACTATCAGGGTACAGTAAACAATGCCAAAAGTGGAGAGATAATGACGATCTGATCACTGTTTAGCTTACAGACTCAGTTGCTCTGTTAATTCAACTATCTGCATGGAGTCAAGATGCCACACCATGTGTTTGTTATCATGCCCTTCGGTACGAAAGAGGGAATCAACTTTAACAAGGTGTATGACGATTACATCAAGCCCGCTCTCGAACAGCAGGGCTATGAGGTTTTCCGGGCCGATAAAGCGTTAGCGGCTGGAGAGATCCGTGAAGAGATGTTCCAGGAGCTGCTGCTTGCCGATCTTGTCGTAGCCGATCTGTCGATTGACAATCCAAACGTCTGGTATGAGCTTGGAGTCCGGCACGCCCTTCGCTCGCGAGGCATCATGCTGATCCAGAGCCAACGGGATAAGCAGCCATTCGATGTCTACACCGACCGTAAACTGCGCTATCATCTCAAGGGTGACGCGCCTGATCCCGCGTTTCTTCAACAAGACATAGCGGCTCTTGGCGCGATGGCCAGCAACACGATGACTTCATGGCAGGGCAAAAAGATCAGTCCGGTCTACCAGCTTTTGCCGAACCTTCAGGAGCCGGACTGGAAATCGCTTCGCGTCGGCGGTGTCTGCGAGTACTGGGAGTTGTATGACAAATGGGAGAGCCGTCTTGAACTGGCGCGAACCGAAGGCCGTATTGGCGATATGCTGCTTCTGGCCGACGAGGCCCCGGCCTCTTTTTTCCGGGCGGATGCCTGGTTCCGCACGGGCAAGGCGCTGCTCAAGGCGTGCCGCTACGATTTTGCGCTCGAGCAACTGGAGGAAGGGCTGAAGATCGATCCTGGCAATCTCGCGGGATTGCAGAATAAAGGCATCTGTCTGCAACGGCTGGCGATTGAAAAAAAGCCCAACTATTCAATCGACAAGGCGAGGAGACATTATCAGAGCATACTGAGGCAGGAGCGTTTCAGCAATGACCCTGAAACGTGGGCGCTGCTTGGCCGTGTTGACAAGGATGCCTGGATCGAGGAATGGCATCAGCCCGGCAAGAGCGCAAGCGAGATGCGAGATGCCGCCGTCGCGGCGGATGCGTCGTTGCGACAGGCCATCGAAAGCTATACCAAAGCCTACCGGTTCAATCCGGCTCACTATTATTCTGGCATCAATGCGCTGACCCTCATGTGCCTGCATCGTCATTTGACAAGGCAGGACAGGTATAAGCAGCACGACATTGAGGTGATGACCGGCGCTGTCAGGTATGCGGCCGAATGTGAGGATGAGCCTGAAAATTTTTATTGGGCCAGGGCCACCATGGGCGATCTCGAGGTGCTTACCGGCACGCCGGGAAAGGTCAGGGAGTACTACGGCGAAGCGGTGGTTAAAAACGACAAGAAAAAGTTCGATCCTGACTCGACGCTCAAGCAGCTCAGGTTGCTCAGGAATCTCGAGTTTCGCCCCGAGCAGGTTGATGCCGGTATCGAGGTTCTTGAACGCGCCCTGAAGCGACTCGGCAAATCCGATGAGCGCCACGAGCCTGAAAAGGTTTTTCTGTTCAGCGGTCACATGATCGACAAACCCGGTCGGAGCGAGCCGCGATTTCCCGCTGAAAAAGAGGACTCCGCCGCGATGAAGATCGCCGAGGTGCTCGACGGCTTTGGCGCGGGGCCTGATGACCTGGCCCTTACTCAAGGCGCATGCGGCGGGGATATTCTTTTTACCGAAGCCTGCGTCCGGCGAGGCGTCAAGGTTCACTGGATGCAGCCCTTCCCGGAACCCGAATTCATTCAGGACTCGGTGGTGTGCAGCTATGAAGCGTGGCGTTCCCGCTATTTAAATGTGAGAGATAACGCAAGGATTCCAATAAGAACTGCGCCCGTTGAGTTAGGAGAACCCCCGAGAGCCTCAAAGCCCGGTTACCCTTACGAACGATGCAACCTCTGGATGCTCTATACGGCGCTGGCCTATGGCATCGACAAGGTGCGTTTTATCTGTCTCTGGAACGGCGCTGGCGGTGATGGCCCCGGCGGCGCGGCCCATATGTTCAATGAAGTCAACAGGCGCACCGGTCAGGTGCGATGGATCGACAGCCGGACCCTATAGCGCTTTGTTTCCAGCGGGGCATCCGATCAGGTCAATACCATACTACAGAAGAGATGGGGGCGATATGAGCGAAGCATTGAAAGAGCGCTTTTTGTCGAAAAGCCCCAAAAAGGTACTGTCGCTCGATGGCGGTGGTATCCGGGGCGTACTGACGCTGGAATTCCTTGAGCTAATCGAAATCTTGCTCGGAAAACGTAGCTCCAATCCGGAAGAGTTCCGTTTGTGCGATTACTTCGATCTGATCGGAGGAACATCGACCGGTTCGATCATTGCCGCCATGCTTTCGTGCGGCTTTTCTGTTGGAGAGATCAAGAAGCTCTACCGCCAGTTGGCCGATGAGGTGTTTCAGCGATCACTGCTGCGAGATGGCTTATTCGTGTCAAAATTTCCCGAAAAGCCGCTACGGAAAGCTCTTGCTTGCTCTCTTGGCGAAGAGACCACCCTTGACAGCGACAAGATACGCACCGGACTGATGATCATGACCAAGCGTCTCGATACCGGCAGTCCCTGGCCGTTGCACAATTGTCCGTTTGGCCCCTATTTCAATCCGAAGCCAGGCAGTGGCGACGCCATTGCAAACAAGGATTTCCTGCTTGCCCAGATTGTCAGAGCCAGTACGGCTGCGCCCCATTTCTTCAAACCGGAAAAGATCGTTGTCGCGACCAACGAGCAGGGCGAGAGCGTTGAGGGAGCTTTCGTCGATGGCGGCGTGAGCACGGCCAACAACCCGGCGCTTCAGATGCTTATGCTTGCCAGCCTGAAGGGATATGGCTTCAACTGGCCCCTTGGACGCGAGCGCTTGTTGCTGGTCTCCGTTGGAACGGGCGAATTCCCGATTCGAATGAAGACCAAAAAGGTGATGAAGATGTCGGCTATCGATCTGGCCCTCCGTTCGCTGATGTCGATCATGCATGACAGCGATGCGCTTGTGCAGACGCTTCTCCAGTGGATGGGTAACACAAAAAATCCGTGGTTGATTGACAGTGAAATCGGTGACCTTTGCAGCGACAAGCTGGGCGGACATGACTTGCTGACCTATGTGCGCTACAATGCCAGAATCGACAACCGGTGGCTGCAGGATACCACCGGCAGAGAGTATAATATGAGCGACGAGCAGATCGAGGAGCTTCAGGAGATGGATAAGCCGGGTAATGTCAATACATTGTCCGATATTGGAAAAAATGTCGCTCCTCTTCAGGTCAGGGAAGAAGATTTTCCCGCTGCGTTCGATTCAGCGCGGTGATTTTCTCTGATGGCCTCAAGACGTCGCTTGTATTATGATCGGGAATCCTTACGTTGTCACAACATGAATCAGAACATTGTCATCAGGGATGAGACGCCGGAGGATACTGGCGCGATCACCGATGTTACCGTCGCGGCGTTCGCGACGCTTGAGGTCAGCCAGCACACCGAGCAGTTCATCGTCGAGGCGCTCCGTGCGGCTCATGCGCTGACGGTCTCGCTCGTGGCGGAGCTGGAGGGGCGCGTGGTTGGTCATATCGCCTTCTCGCCGCTGACTATGCCGGACGGCGCAAGCGGCTGGTTCGGCCTCGGCCCGGTTTCGGTGCTTCCGGAGTACCAGCGGCAAGGCATCGGCGGCGCGCTGATCCGCGAAGGTCTCGCCCGGCTTCAAACGCTCGGAGCGAAAGGGTGCTGCCTGGTCGGCCATCCGGAGTACTACCGGCAGTTCGGATTCGTCAACCCGGCTGGGCTGGGGCATGAACATGTGCCGCCGGAGGTCTTTTTCGCCCTCTCGTTCGACGGAGATATGCCGCAGGGCACGGTAACATTCCACGAAGCGTTCATGGCGGACGGCTCCGCTTCATAAATTGATAACTTTTTATCAGAAATCGATATGGATGAAAAATTTGATTATAAAAGAAGCTACGAGTTGACTACCGCAGAGTATGAGGAACTTGAAAACTTCCTGCTGAACGAGTCGGAGCTGACGCATCCCATGAACCTCGATGCGCTCGACGGCTTCATGACCGCCCTGATCATCGGTCCCGATACGATCATGCCAAGTCAGTGGCTTCCACATGTCTGGGGTTCTGCCGGAACCTCTGGGCCGCCTGTTTTTCAGTCTGATCAACAGACAGAACGGATTATCGGATTGATCTTGCGGATGATGAATTCGATTGCGCAGTTGCTTGAAGAGCAGACTTCCGATTATGCGCCGTTACCGGACAGTTCCACCTTCGACAACGATGAAGCCCGGCGTAAAGCGGCCAGATTGTGGTGTCTCGGATTCATCGAGGGCATAAATATCAGACCCGCCTCGTGGAACCCTTTGTTAAAGGATGAAAAGGGGGCTACGACCATACTGGCCATCTCAATCATTGCGGGTGTGTTTCGCGACAAGCTCACACTGGATGAAGAGAAAGAGTACGAGTATTGGAAGTTGATTCCTGATGCCGTACTTGAAATCAGGGATTTCTGGATGCCGCATCGTCACCGGGTCGTGGAGAGCGCCCGGCAAGCAAGAGCAGATGACATCGGCAGAAACGACCTCTGCCCCTGCGGCAGTGGTATGAAGTACAAAAAGTGCTGCGGAAAGTGA
>JAAXWU010000038.1:0-2303 GCA_013334855.1 Chlorobaculum sp.
CTTTGATGACCGATCCCGCCCGCTGTGAGTTCATACCGGTCTGCATTCCCGAAGATATGGCCATCAGCGAAACGTTGCGGCTCATAGCGGAACTTGCAGAGCACCGGATAGCCGTGAAGCAGCTCATCATGAACAACGTCATGGAGTCGGATGGCTCCGAATTCTGTCGGCTGCGCCGGAAATCACAGGAGAAGTATCTGCTTCGCGCCGGCGAGCTGTTCAAGGGCGTGGCTGTGAGCCAGGTGCCGCAGTTCTCCGAGGAGGTCAAGGGGCTTGATGGTCTGAAGAAATTGAAACAGGCGCTGTTTAACGAATAATATCAATGATTGCAGCAGAATGAATCAGTCTGATCGGACATTTAAAGTCAAGGAGTCGCTGCTCAAGGATGTCGGCAGGTCTGTCGCAAGGATCGATCCGAAAGATATGAACGACCTCGGAATCGGCGTAGGCGATATCGTCCTGGTCGAAGGCGCACGGGCCACGCCGCTGAAGGTGCTGCCGTGCTATCCTGAGGAGCGCGGAAAGGGCATTATCCAGATCGATGGCATTGCGCGGGAGAACGCGCAGGCGGGCATCGAAGAAAAAGTCAAGCTCTCGAAAGTCGCTTCGCGGAAAGCTTCCAAAGTCGTGCTCAAGCCGGTGAGCGGTTCGGCATCTTCCCTGCGCGGGGCTGACTCCAAATATATCGGGTCTCTTATCAGCGGCCTGCCCGTCATGAAGGGTGACCGGCTGAAGGCAACACTCTTTGGCTCCCGTTCCGTGCATTATTCGGTGGTCTCCACTTCACCCTCGGGCGTTGTCCTGATCGGCACCGACACCTCGATCGCTCTGGAGCAGCCGAAAAAGAGCGAGGGGGGCGCGAACCTCGTTACCTACGAAGATATTGGCGGACTCGGTACCCAGGTTCAGCGTATCAGGGAAATGATCGAACTGCCGCTCAAATATCCGGAGATTTTCGAACGGCTTGGCGTGGAGCCGCCAAAAGGGGTGTTCCTGTACGGGCCTCCCGGCACGGGCAAGACGCTGATCGTCAAGGCCGTCGCCAGGGAAACCGATGCGTGGTTCATCAGTATCTCCGGCCCGGAGATCATGGGAAAGTTCTATGGCGAGAGTGAAGCGAGAGTCCGCGAAATCTTTGCAGAAGCCGCGGCTCATGCGCCGTCGATCATCTTTATCGACGAAATCGACGCCATTGCGCCGCGCCGTGAAGACATGGGCGGCGAGAAGCAGGTTGAAAAGCGCGTTGTCGCCCAGTTGCTTACCCTGATGGATGGCCTCAAATCGCGAGGCAAGGTGATCGTGATCGGGGCCACCAACATTCCCAACTCAATCGATCCCGCTCTGCGCAGGCCGGGCCGCTTCGATCGTGAAATCAGCATTTCAGTGCCCGACAGGAATGGTCGGCTCGAGATCATTCACATCCACACGCGGGGCATTCCGCTTGCCGAGGATGTCGATCTGGAAAAGATTGCCGACATAACGCACGGATTCGTTGGCGCCGACCTCGAAGCTCTGGCGCGGGAAGCCGCCATGACGGCGTTGCGCCAGATATTGCCGAAAATTGACTTCGAGCTTTCCGAGATACCATATGAACTCTTGATGCAGCTTGAGGTGACGATGGAAAATTTCCTCGACGCCATGAAGGAGGTTGAACCTTCCGCGATCAGGGAGTTTTTCGTCGAGGTGCCCAATGTGCGCTGGGAGGATGTCGGCGGCCATGAGGAGGTCAAGCAGGCGTTGCGTGAAGCGGTCGAGTGGCCGGTCAAGTATCGCGAACTGTTCAGGAAAACCGGCACCAATCCTCCCAAGGGGATCATTCTTCACGGCAAGCCCGGTACAGGCAAGACCTGGATGGCAAAAGCGCTCGCGACGGAGAGCGGCGTCAACTTTATCTCGGTCAAGGGGCCGGAGATTCTCAGCCGCTTCATCGGGGAGTCTGAAAAGTCGGTGCGTGAACTCTTCCGGCTTGCCAAGCAGTCGGCGCCCACCATTCTTTTTCTTGACGAGATCGACAGCCTCGCTCCCGCACGGGGAGGCGAGGGCGGAGAGTCGAGCGTCACCCAGCGGGTCATCAGCCAGTTTCTGACCGAAATGGACGGCATCGAGGAGATGAAAGGCGTTTTCGTGCTGGCCGCGACCAACCGGATCGATCTGCTCGATCCCGCCTTGCTTCGCCCCGGGCGCTTCGATCTTCTCTACGAAGTGCCGCCGCCCGATCTTCCGGCGCGCGTCAAAATCTTTGAGATTCATACCAGGACGATGAGTCTCGACCAGGATGTCAGCATCGGGGCGCTTGCCGAAAG
>JAAXWU010000038.1:2403-20659 GCA_013334855.1 Chlorobaculum sp.
CCGGGCGCTTCGATCTTCTCTACGAAGTGCCGCCGCCCGATCTTCCGGCGCGCGTCAAAATCTTTGAGATTCATACCAGGACGATGAGTCTCGACCAGGATGTCAGCATCGGGGCGCTTGCCGAAAGCACGGCGGGGATGAGCGGCGCCGAAATCGAGTTCATCTGCCGCAAGGCCCGGATGTGCGCCATCAGCGAGTGCATCGCCAAAGAGTCCGTCGGCATCGATCCCATGACGGTCGAGTTCATGGTCAATGGCGGACATTTCGAGGAGGCGATCCGCCTGATCTCTTCCCGTTAAGCGGAATCAGTCAATGATAATTATTATGTGCATATGAATCAGGGTATTTACCTGTATGGCATCGCCAAGGGAGCGGTCGCGCATGAATTGCTCGCGGCGGCCAATCCGGCGCTCTATGCGATTCCGGCGCTGGGTTACTCGGCGATTGTTTCAAACCGTGTTGCGCTCGGTGTCGGCGAACTCGACCGCGAGTCGCTTGCCCGGCTGCTTCTTGAGCACCAGAAGAGCCTTGAGGCGCTGATGAAATGCGGCGTGCAGCTCATTCCGGTCAAGCTCGGAACCTTTGTCTCCTCCAGGGCTGACGCGGCGGGCATCATAGAAAACGGTTTCAATCTGATATCGACCCTTTTCAGCGAGACGGAAGCGGCCTGTGAAATGGAGGTGGTCGTCAAATGGAGCAGCTTTCCCACGTTGCTTCAGGAGGTTGCCGCAGGCGAAGAGGTGCAGGCTCTCAGGCGGGAGATCGATGCACGGCCGCAACCAACCAGGGAAGATGCCATCTCGATTGGCCGGTTGATGAAGGCGAAAATTGACGAGCGCAACGCCGCTGTCGGCGCTGAGCTTCTCGAACGCCTTGCCGCCGATGCATCCAGGGCGAAGCGGCACGAGGTCATGGACGACGAAATGGTGCTCAACGCGGCGTTTCTGGTGCTCAACAGCCAGCTCGATGCTTTTGTCGCCAGCGTCGAGGAGCTGGATCGCCAGTATGGCGACGCCCTGAATTTCAGGATCGTCGGCCCGCTGCCGTGCTACAGCTTCAGCTCGCTCGAAGTTCGTGAAATTACCGCCGAAGCCGTCGCCGAAGCGAGGCGTCTTTTGGAACTCGATGTCGCCGCGGGCCAGGAGGAGATCAGGAAAGCGTTCCGCGCCAAAGCCATGGCGACGCACCCCGACCATCTGGAGCAGGCGGGAAACGCTGACGGCGCTGAGTTCGCCGCGTTCCGGGTTGCCTATGCCACGCTGGTCGAGTATTGCGATGCTCTCGACAATACCGCCGCCGAGCCGAACAACGGATTGCCGGCAAGGTTTTTTTCAGTCAAGACACTCAATTGATTATGGCGCGTGACGGAAAATACATCTACTGCATTATCGGTGCCGATCATGAATGCGATTTCGGCCCGATAGGGATCGGTGGCAGGGGCGACTTGGTCTCCACCATAGGATTTGAAGGGATCAGCATGGTCGTCAGCGACCATCCGCTCGACCATTTCGTGCTCGATCCAGACAGGATTCTTGCGCACCAGCGGGTTATCGAGAGGGTGATGCAGGATTTTGAGAGCGTGATTCCGGTCAGGTTCGGCACCGTAGCGGCGACTCCTGACGAAATCCGCAATCTGCTCGATCGTCGTTATGGCGAGATTTCCGATCTGCTCGCCAGGTTTCGCAACAAGGTCGAGTTCAGCGTGAAAGGAGCGTGGTGCGATATGGCCTCAATCTATCAAGAGATAGACCGGGCCAATCCTGAGATCAAGCAGCTCAGGGCGAAGATCGAATCGCTGGGTGCTCGCGATGCCGAAAAACAGGCGCTCATCATGGAGACCGGTCACCGCATAGAGGCCGCCCTTGAGATTCTGAAGGAGGAAAAGAGCGAGGAACTCATCGCCGCTTTCCGCAAAACCGTTGTGGCCTCGCGGAGAAACAAGATCTCCTCGCCTGAAATTTTCATCAATGCCGCCTTCCTGATCGACAAGGGGCGCGAGGTCGAATTTGACGACATCATGGAAATCATCGGCCAGCGGGACGGGGAGCAGTGCGATTACCACTACGCAGGCCCCATGCCGGTCTTCAATTTCGTGGATTTACGGATTCTGCCGGAAAAGTGGGAATTATAAACAGGGGATCGACGCATGGGTAACGAACATGCCCCGCAGGACGGGCTATACATCTACGGGATTATCAACGATAATGGCGACCAGGAGTTCGGCCCGATCGGAATCGGCGGGCGGCAGGATCGCGTCTGTTGCGTGAGATTTGCCGATATAGCCGCCGTGGTCAGCGCGACGCCCAAAAAGGAGTATGAGCCGAGGCGGGCAAACATGATCGCCCACCAGAAGGTGCTCGAAGCGGTCATGGCGGCTCACACGGTGCTTCCGGTGCGCTTCTCGACTGTTTCGCCGGGCGACGATGAAGGCAAGGTCGTCCGTATTCTTGAGGAGGATTACCCGAGGCTCAAGAAGCTCCTGGTGATGATGGAGGGTAAAAAGGAGATGGGGCTGAAGGTTATGGCCGATGAGGCGAAGATTTACGCAAGCATCATCAGTCGGCATGACGATATTCGCATCATGCGCGACAAGCTCATCAACCTTTCGCCCGAAAAGACGCATTACCAGAGGGTCAAGATTGGCGAGATGGTTGCCGAGACCTTGAAAAAGGAGATGCAGGCGTACCGTGAAGCCATACTGGACGCCTTGACTCCGATTGCCGAGGAGGTGAAGGTCAACGACAATTATGGCGACATGATGGTTCTCAATGCCGCATTCCTCATCAGGTCGGCAAGAGAGCCGGAGTTCGACGCCGCCGTCAACCTCCTCGACGAGCGTTATCACGACATGATGACCTTCAAATATGTTGGAACCTTGCCTCCATACAATTTCGTGAACATCTCGATAACCGTGCACAGGAGCTGATATTTTCATTCTCGACGACATCCTGCTCGCTCCGCTGAACGGCGTTATTTTCATCGGCAAGAAGATCAACGAAATCGTTCAGAATGAAATGTCGGACGAAGGGGCCATCAAGGAGCAGTTGATGAAACTGCAATTTCGCTTCGAGATGGATGAACTGACCGAGGAGGAGTACGACCGGCTCGAGGACGAGCTTCTGGGCACGCTGGCAGAAATAAGGGCGAACAAGGACAAGCGGTGAGGCGGTTCCTTGTTTCAAAAGTCAATCAAAACATGAGGTAGGTATGGGCAGTCTGATCGAGGCAAAAAACGTCATCATCGATTTTCTGAAGGAAGCGACGTCGAGCAGCGATGTTACCGTCATACGGCTCGACAAGAACACCGACGGCTGGAAGGCCGTTGCCGAGGTCTATGAAGACGATTCGTTCCTGAAATCGATGAATCTTCCTTCCAAGAAAGCGAGGCTTTTTTATGCCGTTTCCCTTGACGGCAATCATGAAGTCACTTCGTTCGGCAGGCTTACTTCCTATGGCGAAGGGGAGTTGGGGGAGAGCTGACGGATGGCCGATAATTTTCTCTATACGTACTGCATAGTCCGTCGGCTTCCGGGTGAAGAGGTCACTGACCGCTATCCCGATCTCGTTTTCATCGAGGCAGGAGGCGTTCGCGTCGTGGCAAAATATGTGCCTCCGGATGAGTATTCCGAAGAGATCAGGAAGCTCAGGCTGGCAGATGAAGAGTGGCTCGACAGGAACGCCCGGGAACATCTCTCCGTGATTGCCATGGTCATGGAGTGTCAGCCGGTCATCCCCTTCAACTTTGGCACCATCTTCAGGACGAGGAATTCGCTTGCCGATTTTCTGGCGGATTACGCACAACGGCTTGAAGAGACACTCAATGGCCTGGAAGGGAGGGAGGAGTGGGCAGTGAAGGCATATTGCGACGAAGCTTTACTGAACGAACATCTTCATCTCGGCAGTCCGGCCATTGCCGCCATCGAAAAAGAGATTGCCGAAGCCTCTCCCGGTCGGGCGTATCTGCTCAGGAAGAAAAAAACGGAGCTGCTGGCAAGGGAACTGGAGTCAATCCATGCCGCACTTGCCAAAGCGATTGTCGATGCTCTGCTGCCTTTGTCTGAGCAGCATGTGCTCAACAGGCTCATCCCTGCGGAGGGTTCGGGTGAGGATGTCCGAATGCTGGTGAACGGAGCGTTTCTGGTTGGCTCGGATCGCGTCGGGGCATTTCTCAGGGTCACCGAAAATCTGGCCGGGAGATATCGCGAGACGGGCGTGACGCTCGACGTTACCGGACCCTGGCCGCCATACGATTTCGTTGACATTCCAATTTGACATTATGCAGGAAGATATTTACGCAACGAACAGGCAGGTTACTCTGCTCGATATTCTCGATCGTGTACTGAACAAGGGGGTGGTGATCAGCGGCGATATCATTATTTCCGTTGCCGATATCGACCTCGTCTATGTCGGTCTCAGGGTCTTGCTGAGCTCTGTCGAGACCATGGAGCGCCAGGGGGATGCCTCACGTGAGAAGTCACTGATACCATGAATCCGCCATCAGCCTGATGCCATTCCTCATCCATGCACTCATTCGTCTTCCGGAACCGCTCTCCGGTTTCCGCGAAGCTCTTCGCCTTGCTGGCCCTGCGGCGGGGGGCGGTACCCCTGAGCTTTTTGTCTTCAGGGAGATCGGCGCAGTTGCCGTTTTTGTTGAAAGCGTGACCGCCTCTCCATTACAGGCGGAGCTGCTTGGCTATGCTGACGTTATTGAACGGGTTGCCGCACTGGCGACGATGCTGCCGGTGCGGTACGGATCGACGGCGGCTTCGGAGGAGGCGCTCCTCGCCATGCTTTCGGCCAATCATGACCCGATCGTCGAGGCGCTCAATCGGGTCGAAGGGCGGGTTGAATACTCCGTGAGGATATTGCCTCCCAAAGAGCCGTCCCGTATTGCGGGCGAAAGTGGCTCGGATGCCGTCGCCTCCACGCCTCCGCTTCTCGTCGGCGAGAGTGTTTACAAACAGTATCTTCGCGCAAAATATGAAGCTTTCCGCAAGGACAGGTTGCTGGCCGGGGAGGCCGAGGCGCTGCGGGGCTGTCTGACAGACGCGATCCGGCGGCTCGATCCAGCGATGAGATTCGCGAGTCTGGACTCTGCCGGATTTATGGTTGACCTTGCGGTGCTTGTCCACAGGTCGGCGCAAGCCGGGTTAGGTTCGGTATTCGAGGCTTTCCGGGCAACTCATCCCGACCGGCAGCTTCTGGTAACGGGTCCCTGGCCGCCCTACAATTTCGCAAACCTTACCAAAACATGAGCATGGATGAAGACAGGGTACTGCTCCATGCAAGTACCGCCGAGGAGGCGCTCCGGCAGCTCGAAGGCATGAGCCAGGGACGCCAGTCGCGCATCGAGGCCAACCCCGACAACGTCGAGTCTGGTCTGGCCAGGCTGGTGCTGACCCTGATAGAGCTGCTCCGGAAGCTTGTGGAGAAGCAGGCCATGCGACGCATCGACGGAGGGTCGCTCGATGACGAGCAGATAGAAAAGCTTGGCGAAACGCTCATGAAGCTCGAAATGAAGATGGAAGAGCTGAAGAAAACCTTCAAGCTTACCGACAAGGATCTGAATCTGGATCTCGGCCCGCTTGGTGACCTCATGTAGCGGCTTTTCTTTTTTCCACCCTTGGTTGCTTGAACGCCGGACTTTTCGTTGCGGCGTCATGCGTAGCTCACAGCGGGATGTACTCTCCGTTTTGCAGGGAGTAACGGCGGAGGTCAAGTGGTTCGTTGTCGTTTGCCTGGATAGCGAGAGCGGTGGCGAAGCCGCAGATGTAGTCGAACACCGGGGTGACGCAGGTGAGGGTTTGGTCATGGCCGAATGGAACCTCGAAACTATTCATGCGGTACTGCGTGGCGACATCGAAGGCAGCCAGGCCGTGTTCGAGAGGGCAGCCGCACGCCTTGATCAGCGCCTCCTTGATGCTCCATATCCGGATGAAAGCCTTGTTTTTCTCCCAGCTTGGCAGGTTGATGACAATGGCGTACTCCTCGGCGGAGAAGTATTTCCGTGCCAGCAGGTCGATGTCGTCTACCGTTCGGATCCTTTCGATGTCGATGCCCGTGTCGGGATATTTCGAAAAAGCGTAAACAATCTGGCGGCCTGAATGGGCGAGATTGAAGTATATGCCGGTATTTTCAGGGAACGCGATGAAGGGTTTGCCCACCGGTGTGGTGGTGAAGCGTATCAGGGCAGCGTCGATACCGAAGGTCTCGCCGAGCAGTTGCCGGAGCAGTCCTCTGCGCAGGACGAAATTTTGCCGGTCGTTGTCGAAGCGAAAGCGATCCGCCCGCTCTTTTTCCCCGTCCGTAAGGGTCGCGAGCAACACCGCCTCGGGAATACCGGCGATGTGAGTGTCGGTGTGGATGAGGGTGACGGCCTCTTTCGTAATGATCATCGTTTTTTTCTCTGATTTTGGAAGAGCGTAATTCCATTTTACACAGCGACTTCCGGTATTGTCTAATCTACGATTTTTTGTTCAGCATCGTTCCTGCTTCCTGCGATTCCCTTGCGTTGAGGATTTTCAAGCTTTGATAGCCGCGAAGGGGCGATCCGGGCGGTTTTTCGGGGCAAGGGCGATAAAAATGGATAAAAGCGGCTGATAAGTCGAAAAAACGACAGATGAAATTTTGTTTTTTGAGGTAAATCTTTTACTTTGGTCGTCCTTATGGTTTTCCCTGGATGATTTTCATCGGAAGTCTCAAACGAAATAGAAAAGAGTTTACTGTATGCCGACGATTCAGCAGCTTATCAGGCACGGAAGAAGTATGAAGGCGTCCAAGACCGCCTCCCCGGCACTGGAAAAGTGCCCCCAGAAAAGGGGTGTTTGCACCCGTGTCTACACGACTACCCCCAAAAAGCCGAACTCCGCGCTTCGCAAGGTCGCTCGTGTCAGGCTGTCCAACAAGATCGAAGTCACGGCGTACATCCCCGGCGAAGGTCACAACCTCCAGGAGCACTCCATCGTGCTGATCCGCGGAGGAAGGGTCAAGGATCTTCCTGGCGTCCGTTATCATATCGTTCGCGGCTCTCTCGATACCTCGGGTGTCGCCGACCGCAAGCAGAGCCGCTCCAAGTATGGCGCGAAGGTTCCGAAGCCCGGCGCAGCTCCTGCAAAGAAGAAATAAAACTGAATCTTAACTCGGATTATAATGGCAAAGAAGGGTTCCGGATACGGAGTGCGCGGCGGCGATTTTCGCTACAACGATGAGACTGTTGCTCGCCTGATCAACGCGATCATGCTCGATGGCAAGAAGGTTGTGGCCACCAAGGTTGTCTACGATGCTTTCGATATTATTGGCAGCAAGGTCGAGGACGGCAATGCTCTCGAGGTGTTCCGCAAGGCTATGGGCAATGTGGCTCCGCTGGTCGAGGTTCGCAGCAAGAGGGTTGGCGGCGCTACCTACCAGATTCCGATGGAGGTTCCGGCTTCCAGAAGAACCGCTCTGGCGTTCCGCTGGATCAAGCAGTACGCTACCAAGCGCGGTGGCCGTTCGATGGCCGAGAAGCTCGCCGCCGAGCTGCTCGATGCTTCCAACGAGCAGGGCGCATCGGTGAAAAAGCGTGACGAGGTTCATCGCATGGCAGAGGCCAACAAGGCGTTCGCTCACTTCAGGTTCTGAGTCTGTAAGAAGGAATTATCAAAATAGATTGAGTTATGGCAAGGCAGGTTGCGTTAGATAAAGTCAGGAATATCGGTATCATGGCCCATATCGATGCGGGCAAGACCACGACCACGGAGAGGATTCTCTACTACACCGGTCGCTTGCACAAGATGGGTGAGGTTCATGAGGGCGGCGCCACCATGGACTGGATGGAACAGGAGAAAGAGCGCGGCATCACGATCACTTCGGCGGCCACCACCTGCTTCTGGACACCGAAATTCGGCCACTTCGTCGGCGTCAACCACAGAATCAATATTATCGATACTCCCGGCCACGTTGACTTCACCGTCGAGGTGGAGCGTTCGCTTCGCGTGCTCGATGGCGCGGTCGCGCTCTTCTGCGCGGTGGGCGGTGTCGAACCCCAGTCTGAAACCGTCTGGCGTCAGGCTAATAAGTATGGCGTGCCGAGGATTGCTTACGTGAACAAGATGGATCGCGTCGGCGCGGACTTCTTCGACACGGTCAAGGCGATTCGCGAGCGCCTGGGCGCAAACCCGGTGCCGATCCAGATTCCGATTGGCCAGGGCGAAATCTTCGCCGGCTTCGTCGATCTGATCCGCATGAAGGGGATCATCTACGACAAGGAAGATGGCAGCACCTACACCGAAGTTGAAATTCCCCACGATCTCGAAAACGAAGCCCGCACCTGGCGCATCAATATGCTCGAAGCGGTTTCGGAAGTCGATGATACCCTGCTCGAAAAATATCTGAACGGTGAGGACATTACCGAAGATGAGGTTCGCGGTGTGCTTCGCAAGGCGACGCTTGGCGTGACCATCATTCCGGTGCTTTGCGGCTCCTCCTTCAAGAACAAGGGCGTTCAGTTCATGCTCGATGCGGTGATCGACTATCTCGCTTCGCCGGTCGATGTAGGTTCGGTCGAGGGGCATCACCCGAGAACCGAAGAGCAGGTCGTCCGCCAGCCGAAAGACGAAGAGCCGTTTGCTGGCCTCGCCTTCAAGATCGCAACCGATCCTTTCGTCGGCAAGCTTACTTTCTTCCGCGTCTACTCCGGCGTGCTCAATGCTGGCAGCTATGTGCTCAACTCCGTCACCGGAAAGAAAGAGCGCGTTGGTCGCGTGCTTCAGATGCACTCCAACAAGCGTGAAGAGCGCGATTGCGTCTACGCAGGCGACATCGCCGCCGCCGTCGGTCTGAAAGATGTCCGCACCGGCGACACGCTCTGCGACGAAGCAAATCCTATCGTACTCGAAAAGATGGTGTTCCCTGAACCCGTTATCGAGATTGCGGTAGAACCGAAAACCAAGGCGGACTCCGACAAGCTGGGCATGTCACTTGCCAAGCTCGCAGAAGAGGATCCGACCTTCAGGGTGAAAACTGATGAGGAGACCGGCCAGACGCTTATCGCGGGTATGGGCGAACTCCATCTCGAAATTCTGGTCGACCGCCTGAAACGCGAGTTCAAGGTCGAGGCCAACGTCGGTCAGCCGCAGGTGGCCTATCGCGAAACCATTCGCGGCTCTGTCGAATATGAAGGAAAGTTTGTCCGTCAGTCCGGCGGTAAAGGCCAGTTCGGTCTGGTCGTGCTCAAGGTCGAGCCTCTCGAAGAGGGCAAAGGCTACGAGTTCGTTGACGGCATCAAGGGCGGCGTTATCCCGAAAGAGTATGTCCCGGCAGTCAACGCCGGTATCCAGGGTGCAATGAAAGATGGCGTCGTCGCTGGGTTCCCGATGCAGGACATCAAGGTAACGCTGATCGACGGTAAGTACCACGAGGTTGACTCTTCGGAAATGGCCTTCAAGATCGCCGGTTCCATCGGTTTCAAGGGCGCGGCCAAAAAGGCTAACCCGGTGCTGCTCGAGCCGATCATGAAGGTCGAAGTCATCACGCCGGAAGAGTATCTCGGCGACGTGATGGGCGACCTCTCGGGACGCCGCGGTCACATCGAAGGCATGGGCCAGCGTGCAGGCGCTCAGTTCGTCAACGCCAAGGTGCCGCTTTCCGAGATGTTCGGCTACTCGACCGATCTTCGTTCAATGACCCAGGGCCGTGCGAACTACTCGATGGAGTTCGAGAGCTACCGCGAGGTTCCGCGCAGCATTGCCGAAGCGTTGCAGGAGAAGAGGGTCGGCAAGGATACCGAATAACAGTTTTTCATCACGCATCATTAAATAAAGATAACCGACAGGGAGAATAGCTATGGCTAAAGAGTCATACAAGAGGGATAAACCCCACGTAAATATTGGTACTATCGGTCACGTTGACCACGGAAAAACCACCCTTACCGCTGCTATCACCAGCGTTCTGGCCAAGCAGGGCATGGCCTCGTTCCGCGAATTCGGCGATATCGACAAGGCTCCGGAAGAGAGAGAGCGCGGTATCACCATCTCGACCGCGCACGTCGAGTATCAGACCAAAGCGCGTCACTATGCGCACATCGACTGCCCCGGTCACGCTGACTATATCAAGAACATGATCACCGGTGCTGCCCAGATGGACGGCGCTATCCTCGTCGTTGCCGGTACCGACGGCCCGATGCCCCAGACCCGCGAGCACATCCTGCTTGCCCGTCAGGTGAACGTGCCTGCGCTGGTTGTCTTCCTGAACAAGGTTGACATCGCCGATCCGGAACTGCTCGAGCTGGTCGAAATGGAACTCCGCGAGCTCCTCACCGAGTACGGTTTCCCTGGCGACGATATTCCGATCATCAAAGGTTCCGCGCTGCTCGCTCTCAATGGCGAAGCCGAAGGCGAAGCTGCCATCATGGAGCTTATGGATGCCGTAGACAACTACATTCCGCAGCCTGTCCGCGACGTCGACAAGCCGTTCCTGATGCCGGTCGAAGACGTTTTCTCGATCTCTGGCCGTGGCACCGTGGGTACCGGTCGTATCGAGCGTGGCCGCGTCAAGGTTGGCGAGGAAGTAGAGATCGTCGGTATCAGGCCGACCCGCAAGTCGGTCGTTACCGGTATCGAAATGTTCAACAAACTCCTCGACGAAGGTCAGGCTGGCGACAACGCAGGTCTGCTCCTCCGTGGCGTGGACAAGAACGAACTCGAGCGTGGCATGGTTATCTCGAAGCCTGGCAGCATCACGCCCCACACCAAGTTCAAGGCTGAGGTCTACATCCTGAAGAAGGAAGAGGGTGGCCGTCACACGCCATTCTTCAACGGCTATCGTCCGCAGTTCTACTTCAGAACCACCGACGTTACCGGTTCGGTGACTCTTCCTGAAGGCGTCGAAATGGTTATGCCTGGCGACAACCTCTCCGTCGATGTCGAGCTGATCGCTCCTATCGCTATGGAAGAGAGCCTCCGCTTCGCTATCCGCGAAGGCGGCCGCACGGTCGGTGCCGGTTCGGTAACCAAGATCGTCGAGTGATCGATTGATTGTTATCCCGGGGCGAGGCTCGGCTCTCGCCCCTTTTTTATAGAAACCATCGAAACAGGGATAGACCAGTGGCTGTTCAGCAAAAGATCAGGATCAAGCTCAAGTCTTACGACCATAGCCTCGTTGATAAGTGGGCTTTGAAGATTATCGATGTGGTCAAGCAGACGGATGCCATCATTTTTGGCCCGATTCCGCTGCCCACGAAAACTCATGTTTATACGGTCAACCGTTCACCTCACGTGGACAAGAAATCCCGTGAGCAGTTCGCGTTCTCATCGCACAAGAGGTTGATCGAGATCGTTAACCCGACGGCCAGGACGATTGATATGCTCATGAAGCTGGAGCTTCCGAGCGGCGTTGATGTGGAAATCAAGTCATAAAGTGTTTTAAAGTAAATAGAAAAGGTAATCGGATATGGGTGCGATTCTCGGGAAAAAAATCGGCATGACCCGTTTATACAATGATAAACGTGAAGCTGTTCCCTGCACGGTGATTCAGGCCGGGCCGTGTTACGTCGCTCAGGTAAAGAGCGCGGAAAAAGATGGCTACGATGCCTATCAGCTCGGTTTCGGCGAGCGTGATGAAAAAAAGGTCTCAAAGCCTCTGGCCGGACACTATAAAAAAGCTGGCAGGAATCCCGGATACATCCTGTCCGAAGTCTGCAAAAGCCTGCTCCCGGAAGAGCTTGCCGCTGGCGCTACCGTGCCTGTCGATGTCTTCAAGGAGGGCGACAAGATCGATGTCCTCGGCGTCACCAAGGGTAAAGGTTTTGCCGGCGTCGTCAAGCGTCACAATTTCGGCGGTGGTCCCAGAACGCACGGTCAGTCCGACAGGCTTCGTGCTCCGGGTTCGGTTGGCGGCTCCTCCGATCCATCGAGAACCTTCAAGGGCACCAGAATGGCCGGCAGAATGGGCGGTGAAAACAAGACCGTTCAGAATCTGGTGATCGTCAAGGTGATGCCCGAGTCCAATCTCATCGTCGTCAAAGGCGCGGTACCTGGACCGAAAAACTCCTATGTCAAGATTGTTTCAAAAACCAAGTAAACGGTGAGTGCAGAGAACAATGGAATTAAAAGTACTCAATATAAAAGGCGCAGAGACCGGTGAAGTGGTGACGCTGAACGATGAGATTTTCGCCGTTGAGGTTTCTGAACACGCCATGTACCTGGATGTGAAGGCAATTCTTGCCAACCGCCGCCAGGGTACGCATAAAGCAAAGACTCGCGCTGAAGTTCGCGGCGGCGGCAAAAAGCCGTTACGTCAGAAGGGCACCGGCAACGCACGCCAGGGTTCGACCCGTTCGGGTCTCATGGTTGGTGGCGGCACCATCTTCGGCCCTGTGCCTCGCTCCTACGAGCAGAAGGTCAACCGCAAGGTCAAGCAGCTCGCTCGCCGTTCGGCGCTGAGCGCCAAGGCAGCCTCCGGTCAGATCGTCGTGGTCGAGGATTTCAGCCTCGAAGCGATCAAGACCCGTCCGGTTGCTGACATGCTCAAGAGCCTCGGTCTCAACGAAAAGAAGACCCTGCTTCTGATGCCGTTCCACGACAGCGTGGTCAGCACCTCGGGCAGAAACATCGCCAAACTGAACGTCATGGTCGCCGATCAGGCTTCGACCTACGATATTCTCAACAGCCAGGCCGTGCTTTTCCAGAAGGCCGCCCTGCAGAAAATAGAAGAAACACTGGGGTAATTACCGTTTGCCAGTAAAAAGGAGAGATTGCAATGAAAAACCCGTTGTTGCGGCCGTGGCTGACCGAGAAGAGCACCAAACTCACCGAGCAGAAAGGCCAGTATGTGTTTCAGGTCAAAACTGAAGCTGACAAGTTCGATATAAAGAAAGCGGTTGAAGAGAAGTTTGGCGTCGATGTGGTCTCCATCCGCACGGTCAACTGCCTCGGCAAGGCAAAGCGTCAGTACACCCGCAAGGGACTCATCGCCGGCAAAAAGAGCGACTGGAAGAAAGCTATCGTGACTCTTGGCGAAGGCCAGACGATCGACTACTACGCCAAGCCGGCTGAAAAGAGCGAGAAATAAGATTATCAACAGGATAGATTAACAGTACGATGGCAATCAGGAAATTAGCGCCGGTCACTCCGGGCACGAGGTTCGCCTCATATGCCGGCTTCGACGAGATCACCAAGAGTACGCCCGAGAAAAATCTTCTCGTGCCGATCAAGAGAACCGGAGGACGCAACAGCAACGGTCGGGTTACCTCCCGTCACATGGGCGGCGGCCACAAGAGGTTCTACCGCATCATCGATTTCAAGCGCAACAAGGATAACGTTCCTGCAATCGTTGCGGCTATCGAATATGACCCGAACCGTTCGGCCAGGATTGCACTTCTTCATTATGTTGATGGAGAAAAACGTTATATTCTCGCTCCAAAAAATCTGAAGGTCGGCGACCGCATCGAAAGCGGCGAAAAGGTGGACATCAGGGTTGGCAATACCATGCCCCTGAAGAACATCCCGATCGGTACCGATGTACACAATATTGAACTGAGGGCCGGAAAAGGCGGCCAGATGGCAAGATCAGCCGGAGCATACGCTGTACTTGCCGCTCGTGAAGGATTCTATGCGACGCTGAAGATGCCGTCAGGCGAAATCAGGAAAGTCCGCGTTGAGTGCCGCGCCACCATCGGCGTCATCGGTAACTCCGAGCACGAAAACATCAGCCTGGGCAAGGCAGGACGCAGCCGCTGGCTTGGCATCCGTCCCCAGACCCGAGGTATGGCCATGAACCCTGTCGATCATCCGATGGGTGGTGGTGAAGGCAAGTCCAAATCAGGCGGTGGCCGCAAGCATCCGAAGTCTCCCTGGGGTCAGCTTGCCAAAGGTCTGAAGACCAGGAACAAGAAAAAAGCCTCGACGAAGTTGATCGTCCGCGGCAGAAAAGCCAAGTAACATAGCGGTAACTAACAACAAGCAGAGAGAATTATGCCAAGATCATTGAAAAAGGGGCCGTTCATCGAGTTCAAGCTGGAAAAGCGGATCCTTGATATGAACAGCAAAGGTGAGAAGAAGGTGGTGAAAACCTGGTCGAGAAGCTCGATGATCTCTCCTGATTTTGTCGGTCACACCGTGGCGGTGCACAACGGCAAGAGCCATGTGCCGGTTTACGTCAGCGAAAACATGGTTGGCCACAAGCTTGGCGAATTCGCTCCGACCAGGTTGTTCCGCGGCCATGCGGGCGGCAAGGCTGAAAAGGGCGGTTCGGCACCGAGGAAAAAATAAACTGAATAACGCGGAAAGGTAAGAGATATTATGCAAGCTAAAGCAATTTTACGGCATACACCGACGTCGCCCAGAAAAATGCGGCTCGTGGCCGGCCTTGTTCGTGGCAAGCAGGTTGACCAGGCGAAAGCCATCCTGCACAACTCCACCAAAAGCGCTTCCCGTAACGTGATGGTTACGCTCAAATCGGCTGTGGCGAACTGGTCGCAGCTCAATCCTGATGAAAGGGCGAGCGATAACGAGCTGTTCGTCAAAGCGATCTTCGTCGATGAAGGCCCTTCGCTCAAGAGGCTCCTTCCGGCTCCGATGGGCCGCGCCTACAGGATTCGCAAGCGTTCGAATCACCTGACCATCGTCGTGGACAAGCTTGAAAACAAGGTAACCAAATAAACAAGGAGATAACATTGGGTCAGAAAGTTAATCCAACCGGATTCAGGCTGGGAATCATCAAAGACTGGACTTCCCGCTGGTACGATGACGGACCGGTTATCGCCGACAAGATCAAGCAGGATCAGGTTATCCGCAACTATGTCCAGGCCAGGCTGAAGAAAGAGAAGGCCGGTATTGCCAAGATTGTCATTGAGCGTACGACCAAGCATATCAAGATCAATATCTACTCCGCCCGTCCCGGCGCCGTCGTGGGCCGCAAGGGTGAAGAGATCAACAACCTTTCGCAGGAGCTGACCCGCATCACCGGCAAAGAGGTCAAGATCGACGTTGTCGAGGTGATCAAGCCGGAAATCGAAGCGCAGCTCATCGGCGAGAATATCGCTTACCAGCTCGAAAATCGCGTCTCTTTCCGTCGCGCCATGAAGCAGGCGATCCAGCAGGCCATGAGGGCTGGAGCCGAAGGCGTCAGGATCCGCTGCGCAGGCCGTCTTGGCGGCGCTGAAATCGCTCGCGCCGAGCAGTACAAAGAGGGCAAGATTCCGCTTCACACGATTCGCGCCAATGTCGATTACGCGAGCGTCACCGCTCACACCATCGCCGGTGCTATCGGCATCAAGGTCTGGGTGTACAAAGGCGAAGTGCTCGTGCAGAGACTCGACGCCATCGAAGAGGATGAACAGAAGAGAATGCAGGAGCGCCGCAGCGACTCTCGCGGAAGAGGTGGTCGTGGCGATGGCCGCGGAGCGAAACGCCGCCGCCGTCCGGCAAAGAAAGCCTGATCGTAGTCGAGTACTATATAATCTGAAAAGAATGGAGTTGCTGGTATGTTAATGCCAAAGAGGGTTCAATACAGAAAGACGCAGCGTGGTCGCATGAAGGGGAACGCCGGGCGTGGAACGGCGGTTTCGTTTGGCTCCTTCGGCCTTAAGGCACTGGAGCCGGCATGGATCACCAGCCGCCAGATCGAAGCTGCTCGCGTCGCCATGAACCGATACATGAAGAGGGACGGAAAAATCTGGATCAGGATATTCCCTGACAAGCCGGTTTCAAAGAAGCCCGCCGAAACCCGAATGGGTTCCGGTAAAGGTTCGCCTGAGTTCTGGGTTGCCGTCGTCAAGCCGGGCCGCGTGATGTTCGAGGCTGATGGTGTGCCGCGCGAAGTCGCCGCCGAGGCGTTCAGACTTGCCGCCAAGAAGCTGCCGATCAAGACGAAATTCATCGTCAGGCCAGATTACGAAGGATAACGTGCAAAATAACCGCCAGAGAAAAGCGTATTATGAAAAACTATGAAATAGCGGCCCTGGGAAAGAAAGAGTTGCTCGAAAAGATAGAGGAACTCGAGAACAGGCTGGCCGATATCAACTTTTACAAAGCGATTGAGCCGCCGCAGAACCCGATGGTGTTCCGCAATTCCAGGCGGGATATCGCCCGGATGAAAACCCGGCTCACCCAGATCGAGATGCAGGAAAAGAGCAACGCCTGATCACTGGGTGCAGCAGTAAACTATAAACGGTTTCAACAGGAATAATAATAATGGACAACGCAGCAATGTCAAGTGTAGCTGAAACGAGGGGCAGAAAAAAGAGCTGGTTGGGCAAGGTTGTAAGCGACAGTATGGATAAAGGCATCGTTGTTGCTGTCGAGCGCAGGGTTCAGCACCCGGTCTACAAGAAGTACTTCAAGAAGACTACGCGACTGATGGCTCACGACGAAAAGAACGAGGCTGGCGTGGGCGATCTGGTGAGAATCACCGAGTGCAGGCCGCTCAGCAAGAAAAAGAGCTGCCGTCTCGTTGAAATCGTCGAAAAGGCCAAGTAACGGATTCACTATCATTTAAAGGGGTTAATGCAGGATGATCCAGAAAGAGACTAATCTGGTTGTCGCCGATAACAGCGGAGCGAAAAAAGTACGGTGCATACATGTCTTTGGCGGTACCGGCAGGCGCTATGCCGCGCTCGGTGACCAGATCATGGTATCGGTCAAGGCTGCGGTTCCTGGCGGCGTCGTAAAGAAAAAAGATGTCTGCAAGGCGGTCGTTGTCCGTTGCGTCAAAGAGCAGAAAAGAAAGGACGGTTCCTATATCAGATTTGACGAAAATGCCGTCGTTCTTCTCAATGCCGCAGGCGAACCGCGAGGAACTCGTATATTCGGGCCGGTCGCACGCGAACTTCGCGACAAAAGATATATGAAAATCGTATCTTTGGCTCCGGAAGTTCTCTGAGAGCCGATCAGCGGGAGTAACTCAGCTGGTAGAGTCACAGCCTTCCAAGCTGTTGGTCGCGGGTTCGAGTCCCGTCTCCCGCTCACGTTCAAGAATTACTATCATACAGGTCAATCATGAAAACTGATATTAAAAAGGTCAAGCTCCACGTCAGGAAGAACGATGAGGTGACGGTCATCGCCGGTAACGACAAGGGAAAGTCGGGCAAAGTCCTGAAAGTGTTCCCTCAGAAGGGCCGCGTGATTGTCGAAGGCGTCAATATCCGCAAGCGCCACATGCGTCCGACCCAGGGCGTGCCCCAGGGTTCGATCATCGAGCGCGAGTTTCCGATTCACGCCTCCAACGTCAAAAAGAGCTGACCGCGTTTTTGTTCAATGGCAGGATGACCAAGACCATCCTGTGTAAAAGTTAAAGTGAAGATGTCCAAAAAAGAGAGTGTTCAGCAGGAGATTGCCATTCCTGCCCGCCTTGAGGTCTACTACCGCGAGACCGTCGTTCCGAAACTGATGGAGCGATTCCAGTACAAGAGCATCATGATGGTGCCCCGCCTTCAGAAGATTTCGGTGAACATCGGTGTCGGCGAAGCCGCGCAGGAGCCCAAACTCCTCGAAACCGCCATGCAGGAGCTTGGCCAGATCACCGGTCAGAAGCCGCAGGTTCGCAAGGCAAAGAAAGCTATCTCGAACTTCAAGCTCCGTGAGGGTCAGGCTATCGGATGCCGCGTCACCCTTCGCCGCAAGATCATGTTCGAATTCCTCGATCGCTTCGTTACGGTCGCCGTGCCGAGGATCCGCGATTTCCGCGGCCTGAGCGACACGAGCTTCGATGGACGTGGAAACTATAACGCAGGTATCCGCGAACAGATTATCTTCCCTGAGATCGACATCGACAAGGTGCCGAGGATCAATGGTATGGATATCAGCTTCGTCACCTCCGCCAAAACAGACGAGGAGGCCTACGAGCTTCTCAGCCTGCTCGGCATGCCGTTCAAGAAAAAGAACCAATAAATCATAGCCCTGTACCAAGATGGCAAGGAAAAGCATTATTGCTCGAAACGAAAAGAGAAAAAAACTCGTCGAAAAGTACGCCGCGAAAAGGGAAGAGTTGAAGGCGGCAGGTGACTATGTGGCTCTGAGCCAGCTTCCGAGAGACAGTTCCGCAACCAGGGTGCGCACCCGTTGCGTCCTGACCGGACGTGGCCGCGGCAACTACAAGAAGTTCGGGCTTTGCCGCCATATGTTCCGCAAGCTGGCCCTCGAAGGAAAGCTTCCGGGCGTCAGAAAGGCAAGCTGGTAAGCGCGCCTCCGCGGAGATCAAGAGAAAGATGTCTGTTCATTTACGAATGTAACCAACTGTTAGAGCCATGCCCGTAACGGATTCCATAGCCGATTTCATCACC
>JAAXWU010000148.1 GCA_013334855.1 Chlorobaculum sp.
CCGCCCTGAAGCGAGACGCTTTTTGACGAGTAATCGTTTTCGACAGACCAGCTCGTCCCGGCGGTCAGCGTGCCTGACGACAAATAACGAGTCACCGACAAATCCCCAGCCTTGCGAACATCGTGATTGACCGATGCAGCGCTCACTGTATAACAATGAGGAGATGCTCCGCCGACAGAATCGATGGTGCCGGTAAAATCGAGTGCCCACTTTCCGGCGATAGGAGTCATGACCCGCATCGAAGTGGCTTTAATGTTCATCCTGTCCCCATCCGGCTGCCAGTCTTTGTAATTGAGATACTTGAAGGCAATGATGCTCTTTTCAGGAGCGGCATCGGCCATGGCCGGACGGGCGGAGGGCAGGAGCATGGCGGCCGCCGTGAGGGCCGCTCCGATAACCCTGGTGTTTTTCACTGGAGAAACTTTTTTCATAGCTGTATCCTGATGATTTTGAGGGTTATCCTTGTTAATTGCAACCGCAGCCACCGCCGCCTACGCCAGCGCCGCCGGAGGAGGCCTCCTTGCTGCTGTAGATGTGCTCGGTGTAGCCCGTATCGAGCCGGTCACCTTCAAAAGTCATTTCCGGTTTTGCCAGGTTCTGCTTTTCCCAGGGCTGCACCGTGGCGCAACCGGACAGCGCCGCCAGACCGGCGAGACCGCAAAAAGCCGATATGGCTTGAATAACAATACGCTTCATGATCTTGCCTCCAGAATGGCTTGGTTGTCTGTAAATTTCCGCAGCCGATTTAAATCCGTACACTCTTTCCCCCCCCATTACACGCCATGTCATAACTCCGGCACAACATAGACTTGTGTAAGGGCGTTAACAATCGTGAATACGCAGGCACAAAAAAAACCGCCTTGTCATGAAAGCCTGCAAGGCTTGTACGCTAAGGCAGAAGAGTGAGTTTCAACTTACGCGAATCGCGAAAATGTGATGCTATGATGTATTGAGATCGAAATTACAGGTAGCCGACTAAGCGAAATACCTGCCTAATTAATTACCGTATACATTGTAGGAAAAATATCTCAAAAAAGCTCTTAATATTTGATTAAAAATAGCTTAAAAATATTGAGAGCAGACAAAAACAGATCGGCAACACAAAAGAAAAAGGCGGCTTCAGTACTTGCTGAAACCGCCTTCGCTGTCGGGGTGGCGGGACTCGAACCCACGACCTCTGCGTCCCGAACGCAGCACTCTACCAGCTGAGCCACACCCCGAAAAACTTTGTAACCTCGTGCCCTTGGACAGATTCGAACTGCCGACCTTCAGTTCCGGAAACTGCTGCTCTATCCACTGAGCTACAAGGGCCTGATGACCCGCAGGTCATTCAATCAGGTCAGCAAAGATAATATTTTCATCGAGAAAAAGAACAACTTTCACACTTTATTGAAAAGTTTCCCCGAAATTTTTCGAGCCTCAATGCCCGTTTCCGGACGCTGCCTTAACGAGCGCATCGACCGCCAGATTGGCGCTCATCACCGCGCCGCCCATCGAATCATAGTAGAGCTGCTGCGAGAAGCCGCCCGCGATGAAAAGATTGCTGACCGGCGTCTTCTGCGTCGGGCGGAACTCTTCCATGCCGGGCAGTGGCGCGTAGACCGAACGGGGAATCTTGACGAGCGTGGACTTCAGGATTTTCGCCCCCTGCGACTCCTTCGGGAAGTTGGCGCGAACGCTCCGGTCAACCCGTGCGATGATCTCCTCTTTGGTCAGCCCCATCAGCTCCCGTGCCGGGGCGACGCAGAACTCGAAGCGCGTCTTGCCCTCGAAGCGCTCGCCGCGCAGCGTGCGATAATCGGGCGTGGTGCGGGTGAGGTTCGCGTAGACAGGAATCACGCCGTCCGGGCTGAAAAGTACGTTGTCGATTGACGTAATTTCCCGATCGTACCAGAGCTGCACAGAGATGACCGGTACGCCCTCCAGACGGTCGAGGTTGCCGAAAAAGCGGTCGTGCTGCTTGAGTGACGACGGCAGCGCCTTGCAGAGATTGTGGATCGGCAGCGCCGCGACGTAGTAGTCCGCGTCGAGAATCTCGCCGTTGCGCAACTGCACGCCGCGAATCTGCGTGCCGTCGAAGAGCAATTCCTCCACCGTGATGTTATTCTGGAACAGTGCGCCTTTCTGCGTGGAGTAATCGACGAGCGGCTGGTGCAGGTACTCCTGCGGCGAGCCTTTCAGAAAGCCCATGCACGAGGAATCGGGAATGCGGTAAAAGGTCTCGGTGACGTCGAGGATGATCTTGGCGGAAATCTCCTCCGGCGGAATGAACTTGAGGGCGAGAGCCATCGGGCGGAACATCTTGTCCATGAGCCGCTTGCCGAACCGCTTCTGTTCGGCCCACTCGGCGAAGGTCAGATGATCCTGCGTCGGCGGGTAGTTGGCCTTCTGGAGCGCGAGCGGAATCAGTGACTTCGAGAAGGCGGCCATCTCGCCGAAGGTGAAGTATCCGTTCTTGACGATGGCGGGCAAGAGATGCAGCGGGCTCGGCAAGTCCCATGTGTTGAAGGTGAAGCTGTTGCCCCCTTCGAGCGTGTAGGTGAGCTGGTGATCTTTCCAGAGCACGGCGTGGTAGCTCTTGATCTCCTTCATGAGATCGTAGAGCACGCCGTACGCGCCGAAAAAGCAGTGGGTGCCGGACTCGATCCAGTCCCCCTCCTCGTCCTTCCAGGCCGAAACCTTGCCGCCAAAGATGGGGCGCTTTTCGAGCACCTTCACTTGGAATCCGCGATCGACGAGCCTCTTGGCGGCGGCGAGACCGGCGAGGCCGCCACCGATGATCAGAACCTTTTTTTTCTCTCCGTTCATTACTGCGTGTGTGACTGAATATCTGTTTTTGCCTTGGCTGCGCCTCAGATGGCCGAACGCCCCTCCATCGCTCGTGACAGCGTCGCTTCGTCGATGAATTCAAGCTCCGCGCCGACAGGAATGCCTCTGGCGAGGCGGGTGACGTTGATGCCGAGCGGTTTGAGGAGTTTGCTGATATAGAGCGATGTGGTTTCGCCCTCGACAGTGGGATTGAGCGCAAGCACCACCTCGCGCACCACCCCCGATTCATCGGGACCGCTGCCGATGCGCAGGAGCAGTTCGCGAACCTTGATGTCGTCGGGGCCGACGCCGTCAAGCGGCGAAATCACCCCGTGGAGCACGTGGTAGAGTCCCTTGTAGTGGCCGGTCTTCTCGAAGGCGAGCACCTCGGTGGGGGATTCGACGACGCAGATGACTGTACGGTCGCGTCCGTTGGAGGTGCAAATATGACAGGGATCAGCGCCGAGATCGGTAATGTTCTGGCAGACCGAACAGCGGATCACCTTCTCCTTGACGTCGATCAAAGCGTTAGCCAGCTTTTCGACCTCGGAGCGCCGCGCCTGCAAGACATGCATGGTGAGGCGCTGAGCGGTTTTGCGGCCAATGCCGGGCAGTTTTGCAAACTCTTCGATGAGCGCCTCGACGGCTCCTGAGCTGTAACGCATGAAAAACGGGTTACTCGCCCTGACCGAAATGCTTCATCAGGTCAGACGGGTTGATGATCCCGCCGGCTGCTTTCTGAATCTCATTCTGCGCGAGCTGCGCCGAGGCTTCGAGCGCCTTGTTCACGGCGGCTACGACCAGATCCTGCACCATATCGACATCGTCCATGATCTCGGGATCGATGGAGAGTTCAAGCAGCTTCTGCCGTCCATTGACCTTCGCCTTGACCATGCCGCCGCCAGCCTCGCCTTCCGAGACAAGCTTTTCGAGCTGCTTCTGGATATCCTGCATCTTCGAGCCAGCCTCCTTGAGCTGCTTCATCATATCACTGAAATTGGGCATCGCCATCGTGTTTCTCCTGTGGTTTTGGCTCAAGGCCGGGAAATCGTGCTCATAAGCGGGAAGTCGTGCTCATAAATCTTATAGGTCGTATAAGTCCTATACGTCCTATAAGACTTATTTCCGAGGATTTAGTTCTTCCTGCGCAGCGCCAGGTAAATCTTCTCAAGAATATCCTCGGTAGTGAGCTTGTACTTCTTGAGCAGGTCGTCGGGCTTGCCCGATTCGCCGAAGGTGTCCTCGACGGCCACCATCTCGATGGGCACGGGAATGTTGCGGGCGCAGACGTTGGCCACCGCCTCGCCGAGTCCGGTGTACATCTGGTGCTCCTCGGCGGTCACGATCGCGCCGGTGTCGTTGGCTGCGCGCACGATAGCGAGCGTGTCGATCGGTTTGATGGTGTGCATGTTGATGACGCGCACCCCGACCCCCTCTTTTTCAAGAATACGGGCCGCTTCGAGCGCTTTCCAGACCATGATGCCACAAGCGATGACCGTCACATCCTTGCCGGGATGCAACTCGATGGACTTGCCAAGCTCGAACCCATCCTCATCCAGAGTGAAGTCCGGAACGTTCGGGCGTCCGAAGCGGAGATAGACCGGACCGACATATTCCAGGATCGCTTTGGTGGCGCGTATGGTTTCGCTGTAGTCGCACGGCACGACGATGGTCATGCGTGGCAGGCTGCGCATGATGCCGATATCTTCGAGAATCTGGTGGGTCGCGCCATCCTCGCCGAGGGTGAGACCGGCGTGCGAAGCGCAGATTTTGACGTTGAGATTGGAGTAGCAGACCGACTGGCGGATCTGGTCGAAGACGCG
>JAAXWU010000039.1 GCA_013334855.1 Chlorobaculum sp.
CAGGTCGCCAAACGCAAAGGCGAGTCCGCTCTTCATCCTCTCCACGACGCCCTGCTTTTCCGGCTTCTTGTGGCCGCAGCAGCACGAGGAGGTGCAGTTCGAAGCGGCTTGCGGAGCGGGGGAGGGGAGCGTCAGCGCCTCGCTTTTCCCGAATTTCTCAGAGAAGGCCACGGCGACTCCAGCGGCCACAGCGGTCAGAAATCCGGCGACGGGCCGGACGACGGTCATCACCGGGTCGAGCAGCGCCCAGGAGATCGCGATGGAATCGACACCGGTTTCGGGGGTCGAGATGAGGAACGAGGCGACAGGCCCCTTGCCCGCCCCCTGCTTGCGAAGCCCCGCCGCGGCGGGCAGCACGCCGCAACTGCACAGCGGAATCGGCACGCCGATGGCCGAGGCCTTCAGGATGCTCCCGATGCCGTTGCCACCAAGGTGCGTGCCGATAAAGTCGTCGGACATGAACGCCTTGAAAAGCCCCGCCACGAAAAAGCCGAGAAGCACGAAAGGGGCCGCATCGAGCAGCGTCGCCCACGACGCTTCGAGAATCCGTATGATGATGGTGACAACTTCCTGCATGAGAACTCCGGTTACTGCTTTATATGAATATATGATCGAATGTTCATATGTAAAACAAAAAAAAGATCAGGCCGTTCCCTCCTGCACATGTTCCGAACCGAGGCGGATCAGTTCGGCGATATGGGTGTCGTCGAGGCTGTAGAGCACGTTCTTGCCCTGCTTCCTCGACCGGACGATTCTGGCGTCGCGCAACACGCGCAACTGGTGCGACACCGCCGACTGGTTCATGCCGAGAATGGCCGTCAGGTCGCAAACGCACAATTCGGATCGGTAGAGGGCATGGAGTATGCGGATGCGGGTATGATCGCCAAGCACCTTGAAGAGCTGCGCCACCTCCTGCAACTCCCGCTCCACCGGCATGGCGCTGCTGACCTGCCCGACAACTTCGGGATGAAAACAGGCTGTCTGGCACTTGTCGGCATTTCCGTCATCCATCGTCCGCTCCTCCAACATATGAATCTTGACTCATCTATCGTCAAAATAAAACCTTCATCGCAAACCGGCAAGCGGATGGTTCGATGCCGGGCCGAACAGCTCAGGCTCCAGCTGTGGGGACGAAGAAGAGGTTGATCGCCTCGATATCCTCTTCGCCCAGCACTCCGGCGGCATCGCGCAGCTTGAGGCGGTTCAGGAGGTACTCGTATCGCGCTTTGGCGAGCGTGCGGCGGGACTCAAACAGCTTGCGGGTGGCGTCGAGCACCTCGGTGTTGGTTCTGAATCCGGCCATGAACCCTTTGCGGGTGCCTTCGAGCGCAATCTCGCCGGACTTCACTGCCTGCTCGTAGGCTCTCACCTGCACGATGCTGTTGATTTGCGCGTTGTAGTATTTGCGTACACTGGTCAGGGTATCGCGCTCTTCGAGATGCAGCTCCTCACCGGCCTTCTGGCGGCGGGCGGTGGCCTGCCTTATCGACGCGCTCGTATAGCCGCCGGTGTAGATCGGTACGCTCATCTGCAAGCTGACCGACCAGGTGTTGTAGGTCGAGCCGATGGTGTAGTTGTTCTCGCTCACCGAATAGCTGCGTCCACCCCAGAGATCGAGCTGCGGATAGCGGGAGGTTTTGTTCTTGTCGACCTCCTTGCGGGCGATCTCCACCTCCTGACGGGCGGCCTTGATTTTGCCGCTCTGCTCCCTGGCCATCTCGATCCAGCTCTCGACGTTGCGGGGATCGGGTTCCGAAAGCATGAGTCGCTTCGGATCGAGACGGCAGAGGTCGTCGGCGTAAAGTCCGGTGATCTGTTCGAGTTCGCGGCGGCGGCTTTCGAGTCCGCCAATGGCGCTCGCATGTTCGGCGACGGCGAGATCGTAACTGGCCTGCGCCTCGTTGATTTCGGTGATGGTGCCGAATCCGTTCGCGTACCGCTTTTTGGACTGTTCGAGCTGCTCCTGCAATGCCTTGAGCTGGGCGTCGGTAAAGGCGAGATTCTCTTCCGAATAGAGCACGTCGCAGAAGAACTCGACGGTGCGAACGATCAGCGACGAGTGCTCGCCCTGAAAGAGCGACTCGCTTTTGGCCTTCACCGCTTTCGACTGCTTGTAGCTGGCGATAGCCGGCAGGTTGAAGAGCGGCTGACGCACGGAAAGGGTGTAGCTCAGCGTGTTGTACCAGATGGTTGGTTCCTCGCCGTAGATGGTCGTGTGGTCGGTCTGGTTGCGACCTCTCGATGTCGATGACTTGATATTGGGCAGAAAACCCGATCTGGCCTTGGCGACCTCCTCTCTGGCGATTCTGGTGTCCGCTTCGGCGGAGAGATAGCGGGCGTCGTAGTGCAGCGCGAGATTGTACGCCTGGGTGAGGCTCAGCGGTTCCGCGCCGGAGAGCGACGGAAACAGCAGCGCCACGAGCGCGAGCAATCGCGCCATGCGCCGACAAAGCTTGCCAGACCGGAGTGGCGGGAACGCTTTCTTCTGTTGATTCATCGCTCGTCACTCCTCCTTGAGCGAAGCCGCCATGCGCTGCATCAGCGGGTGCAGGATGTAGGTCAGCATGGTGCGCTCGCCGGTTTTGATCACCGCCAGCACCGGCATTCCGGCCTGGATTTTGTGACGGCCAAGCTCTTTCATCCCCTCGGGCGTGACCGCGATGCGGGCGAGATAGTATGATATGGCCTGCCCTCCCGCTCCCGGCGCGGACATCTCGGTGAGCAGATCGCCCGAAACTGAGACCACCTTGCCTGGAACGACCATCTGCGGCGCATGGGCGAAGGCGGTGAACTGGAGATCGACCGTCAGCCCCATGCGAACCTTGTCGATCAGGTGCGGTGCGATTTTGGCTTCGATGAGCAGCGGCTCGCCGAAGGGTACGATGTCCATCAGCTTCTGGCCCGGCTGGATCACCGCGCCCACGGTCTGCACCTGAAGGCCGACCACCTGCCCGTCCGCCGGAGAGGTGATGCGCGTATTGGCAAGCTCCTGCTCCAAGGCTTTGGACTTCTCGGCATCTGCCTTGACCTCGTTCTGCACCTGGGCGAGCTGCGTGGCGCTGTCGGCGCGGGTCTGGGCGACCTTGATCTCGAGTTCACGCTGCTGGCTCAGGGGCGCGAACCCCTCGTCGGCGAGCCTCTTCATGCCCGCAAGCTGCGTGCGCAACAGCCGCATGATCGTCAGATGCGAATCGAGCAGCTCCCGCTGCGTTCTGACCAGCTCACCGACCAGCTCCCTGTCGGCATCGGAGGCGAGGTCGGGGTGCAGCGTCATCTTCGACGAGCCGCGAGCTTCGGCCAGCAGCCGCGCTTCGGCGGCGCGAAGACTGAGATAGTGCTGATGCACCTCGGCGTAACGAGCTTTGGCGGTCTGGTCGTCGAGCACCATCAGCAGGTCGCCCTTCTTCACGCTTTGCCCCTCCTGCGCGAGCACCTCCCTGACCGTGCCGCCAAACATGTTCTGCACCACCTTGCGCTTGGTGGCGATGCTCACCACCCCCTGGCACGGCACTCCTTCGTCGAGCGGCGCGAGCGCGGCCCAGAGGATGAAGCTGCCGAAGCCGATTACGAGTATCCAGATGCCGATGCGCACCGGGCTGCGAGTGTCGGTGTGTTTATGCTTCAGACCTTCCCGTGGCTCCTGCTCGGGTTTGCTTTGCTTCTGCTTGAATAGTCCGCCTGAGTTCATTGTCCGTTCTGTTTTCCTTGTCCGTTTTGATTTGCCGTGGCCGGTCGCTCTGCGCCCTTTGCCGCCTGCTCAGCGTTGAGCACTTCGAGCACGCCGTCGCGAGGGCCGAAATGCTCGATCCTGCCATCCCTGAGCGAGAGCACCCGATCCGCCGCGCCGAGGATGTTGAGGCGATGGGTGATCAGAAAGACTGTTTTGCCCGACGCCTTGAGCTGACCGACCGCTTGGGCCAGCGCCCGCTCGCCGATATCATCGAGGTTGGAGTTCGGCTCGTCGAGCACGATTACCGAGGGATTGCCGTACATGGCGCGGGCCAGGCCGAGCCGCTGGCGCTGGCCGCCGGAGAGCAGTGCGCCTGCCTCGCCGATCTGCGAGTTGTAGCCGTTCGGAAAGCGCAGGATCGCTTCGTGAATGCCGGTGCGTTGCGCGGCCTCGATCACCTGGGCCGAATCGGCTTCGCCGAAGCGGGAGATGTTCTCGGCGATGGAGCCGTCGAACAGCTCGATGTCCTGCGGCAGGTAGCCGATGTGCGGCCCAAGCGCCTCCGCCTCCCAGCTCTGTATCGGCTCCTCGTCATAGAGGACGCTCCCCGATGCTTCGGGCCACGCGCCAACAAGGCAGCGGGCCAGCGTGGATTTGCCCGATCCCGACGGGCCGATGATCGCCGTGACGGTTCCAGCGGCAAACGAGGCGTCGAGGCCGTGCAGAATCGGCTCTTTCCGGCCCGGCGCGGTGGCGACAAGAGCGTCGATCCGCACATCGCCCTGCGGCGCGGGGCGCGAGGGCTTCGAGGCGGACTCGGGAAAATCGGTGAAGAGCTTTTCGAGCCGCAAAAAAGCGTCACGCGCCTGGATGAAGGGCTTCCAGACCACGATCAGGAGGTCGAGCGGCTGCAAGGCTCGGGACATGAGCACGTTGGCCGCGATCATGCCGCCGACGGTCATCTTGCCCTCGATCACCATCAGTGCGCCCGCGGCAAGCGTGAGGGACTGCATGGTGTAGCGGACGAATTTCGATATCGCCTGCTGCTGGTGCTGCTTCTCTTGCGCGTGGCCGTGTTCGGCAAGCGAGCGCTCGTGCAGGTCGAGCCAGCGCAGGCGCAAGCCGCCGGTCATGCCCATCGCGTGCACCGGCTCGATGTTGCGCAGCTTGCTGAAAAGATAGGCGTTGCTCACGCCGCCTGCCTTGCTCGCCCGCTCGATGTCGTCGATGGTAGACTTGTGATTGTACCAGGTGAAAAGAAGCTGGATGATGCAGAACAGGAGCGACACCCAGCCGAGGAATGGATGAAGCAGGAAGATCACCGCGATGTAGATCGACGTCCACGGCGTGTCGAAAAAAGCGAAGATGCCGTTGCCGGTCAGGAACTGGCGGATCGCCGTCAGGTCGGCGATGGCTTCGGCCGGATTGGCGTCGGCCCGCTTCAGGTTCTTCTCGAAGCTCGCGTTGAAGACGATGGCGTTCATCGCCTCGTCGAGCCGGACGCCGCCCCGGACAAGCAGCATGGAGCGCAGCCACTCGGCCACTACCATGATGGCGTAGAGAAACACCATGAGCAGCGTCACCACGATGAGCGTCAGTTCGCTGCGCCCCTTGAGCACGCGGTCGTAGAGTTGCAGCATGTAGAGCGTCGGCGTGAGCAGCAGCAGATTGGCGATCATGCTGAAGAAGCCCACCCAGAGAAACTCCTTGCGGAACGACCACAGGTGACGGGTCAGTTCGCTCCGGTCGAAAAACGATCCTTTGTTCATGCCTTTCCCCCCTGCGATGGCCTCGACTCGCCCACGGGCGGCGGCTGGGGCGTTTGCGGCGGCTGGGGATTCTGCTGCCCCTGAAGGGCGGCGAGCACCTGGTCCCGGGGGCCGAACTGCTTGATCTGCCCCTCGATGAGCACGAGCATGAAGCCGACGGCGGCCAGCACATTCATGCGATGCGTCATGACGATCACCGTCGAACCGGCAGCCTTGAGCTGCTGGAGTGTGTTGATGAGCGCCGCGTCGCCGTCGGTGTCGAGATTGGAGTTCGGCTCGTCGAGCACCACCAGACGCGGCATCCCGTAGACCGCCCGCGCCAGAGCCACGCGCTGCCGCTGGCCGCCGGAGAGAAAAGCGCCATCATCGCCGATTGGCGTCTCGTAGCCGCCGGGCAAGGTGGCGATGAACTCCTCCAGCCCGACCATCCGGCAGGCGGCCAGAACCTTCTGTCTGTCCGGCTCGCCGAAACGGGCGACATTCTCGGCGATGGTGCCGTCGAAAAGCTCCACCGTTTGCGGCAGATAGCCGACGTGCGGCCCAAGCTCCTCCTTGTTCCAGGTGTAAATATCGCTGCCATCGAGCCGCACCTTGCCGCCCATCGGCGGCCATATCCCCGTCAGCAGGCGGGCGAGCGTCGTCTTTCCCGACGCCGACGGGCCGACCACGGCGAGCGAATCACCGGGCGCCACCCTGAAACTGAGGCCCCTGATAATCTGAATCTGGCTGCCCGGCGCACCGGCAACGACCCCTTCGACCGACAGCGTTCCCTTCGGCGGAGGCAGCGGCATCTTCTTCTCCTCGGCAGGAAACATCTTCAGCATCCCGTCGAGACGGACGACCGCCTCCCGCGCCCCTTCGACCTGACGCCAGTTGCCGATGATCTGCACCAGCGGACTGAGCACCTTGCCGCCGAGAATCGAGCCGACGATCATGCCCGAGCCGAACAGCTTGCCATCGAGCGTCAGCCAGCAGCCGATGCCGAGCAGCGAGGAGCTGAGGAGCGACTGCACGAGCTTCGAGAAGGCTGCGTTGGCCCCCGCCGTATCCGAAGCATCCGCCTGGCTGGCGATGAACTCGCGCTGTTTGGTGAGCCAGCGCTGCCGCATATCGCCGAGCATCCCCATCGAGCGGATCACCTGCACGTTTCGCAGCACGCTCCCGGCATACATCTGCGAGCCGGTCGAACCGCGGCTCGCCTTCATCATCGGCTGCTTGATGCGGCGCTCGTTGAAAAACCCGATAAGAAACTGTAACAGCGCGCCGATGACCGAGAACCAGCCAAGCAGCGGGTGCATGAGGAAAAGGATAATCAGCACCAGCATGGCCAGCGGCGCATCCATGAAAGAGAGGGTGACATGCGCGCCGATAGCCTCGCGAATGGCTCTGAGATCGCTGAGCACCTGCGCGGCGCTGCCGACAGGGAGGTTCTTCAGGCGGGCGGCGAAGGCGGTATCGAACACGCGCCCGCGCAACCGCTGGTCGAAAGCGCGAGCCGCATCGCGCATGATGCCCGAACGCACCCATTCGAGCGCTTCGAGCATGATGTAGAGACCGACGACCAGTATCGTCAGCATCACAAGCGTCTGATAATTCCGGCTGTTGATGACGCGGTCGTACACTTCGAGCATGTAGACGCTCGGCGAAAGCACGAGAATGTTGGTCACGACGCTGAACAAGAGCACGCGAACGCCCCACGGACTCAGAGCGTAGAGCGCCTCTCGAACTTCGGATTTCTTTTCGGGTTGAACCATCGAGTGGGGAACATCACTTGACAAAAACAGAAACAAACCTGCTGTACACCTCCGTCCTTTCGAGCGTCGATCAATCGACAAAACCGGCTGACAGAATACCGCCGGACATCATGGCTCTTCTCCAGAAACAGGGATAGTGACGATTGTTGACAATATAGATCAAGCGACGCTGATAAACCATTAAGATTTACTTAAAAGCAAGGTCAGAAAAGTACTACGGGGTCTGGAAAGTCCCCGTAGTACGATACAGCAACACTCCATCGAATCAGAAGATAGCCCACGCCAGCAGACCGAGCGCCGCCGCTCCTGCCAGCACCTCTCCAGCTCCAATCCCCGATGAGCTGCCACCGGTTGCCGCGACAGCAGCATCGATGGTCGAGAAGTCGTAGTCCGAATGCTCTCCATAGTGATTGCCCGCAAGATCGAGTATCGAACCATCAGCAAAGGTGACGTAGTAATGCGTGCCATTGGAAAGGTTCGCCGTTGGATCGATAGTCAGCGTTGTATGATCTGCTGACAACGTCACCGTAGCCGCAACATGAGCGCCGCCTGCCGAACCCGAATGCAGAACGACAGCATTGGTGACGTTACTATCGTAATTGACCGGTTCGTTGAACGTTAACACGATGTTACTATCGACAATGACACCGGTTGCGCCGTCTCCAGGTAGAAACGTTGCCGTCGGAGGTGTAAGGTCTTTGTCGACATCGGCAAACCGGAACAGGTCAATGCCGCTTAAAATATCGGTGCCGTCATCACCATCGACAGTATTTGTGTCGGTTATCTTTACAGGATTACCATGTGCATCATATTCAATCTGATAATCTCCATAATTGCCACTATACACCGCAGTGTCATAACCGGCTCCACCGATAATCGTGTCGTCTCCGCCGCCTCCCGTGAAGGTATTGTCATGGCTATTGCCAATCAGATAATCGCCATAATTACCACCGATGACATTCTCCATGTTAAGCAGGGTGTCGTGACCGATACCCGCATCAAGCAGAGGGTCTAACGATTCCGCATAGCCATGAAGCGGATCCAGATCGACTTTGATCGCGGCAGCGGCGCTTGGGTACTCGACTGTATCTATCCCGTCTTTACCATCATAGGTATCGTTACCAGCTCCAACACCACCGATGATCAGGTCGTTGCCACCGCCAGCGTCAACAACATCGTCACCCGCGCCACCATAGATGATATCGTTGCCTGTTCCGCCCGTGATGATATCGTTGCCGCCGCCACCAAACAGACCATCGCCGTTATTACTGCCAACAATGGTATGGGGAGTCGTGTCGCTCTGGGCATAATATGTGATACTATTGGCGCTGTGAACCAGTTCAGGGAAACCGCTTCCGTCGGTATAGGAAACATCCACGGTAATCGAACCCGACAATACGCTCGGATCCGGGATGTAACTGGAGTTTATTGCACCATCGATTGCCGTATCATCGAGATACCACTGGTATTGGAACGTCCCGAGACCTTCGGCATCGGCAAGGCTTGTGGTATTGGCAACAAAGGTATTTTCGCTTCCCGCCTGCAACCCGATCAACACCGATCCCGTCGGAGCTTCATTCACATTCGTCAGGTTCACCGTTACCGTCGACGTCTGATCGTAGTGAACGTCACCGTCACTGACATTGACCGTAAGCGCGTAGCTTTTCGTTGCCGATTCGTAATCGATTGTCGATGCCCCTGCTGCTGTGAGGCTGATCTGACCGCTTGATGCATCGATGCTGAACAGCGCATGACCATGACCATTATCCGGCGGACTTACCAGACTGTAGGTCAATGCATCATTATCGGCATCCGTTGCTGTATTGTTCGCGCCAGTTATTGTGCCCGCTGTAGCATTTTCGGCTAAATCTACATTGACATTTGACGAACCAAACACCGGCGCGTTATTTGGGCCCGTCACCGTGATCGTCAGCTTCGCATAGAGCGAGCTATTCCCGGACGCATCAGTGACCCTGTAATCAATACTGCCGCTTTCACTCTGGCCATGGCTTAAATAGCCAAGACCGTCTTCAGGCGTGAATTCATACGACCCGTCCGCATTAATTTGGAATCTGGCGATGATCGTCGTTCCATCCCAACCATGTATGTCGTGCGTTGCTCCAACAGTGAAAGATTGGCCATTCAGCAAAATCTCGCTCACCATCAGACCATCGCCTTCCCAGTCGGTATCGTTGGCGAGCAAACCATGAGCCGCATCGACAGACAAAGTCGTCTTGTTATCCGTATAACCAGTATCATCAGAGGCATGAGGAGGCAGGTTCACGCCGGTGAGGGTCGCTCCGTCGATATGGTCAAGCATGAACTTGGCGAGATCGTACTCGTCAACCTCGCCGCTGCCATCGATGTCTTTCATGTTGCCGTGAGTATCGAAAAGATCGAGGATATCGACATGCTTGCCGGTAAAGGAGTAGGTGGCGTCGTAAGGATTTCCCTCCAGATCGTCACCGGCGGCATGAATGGTCATATCGGTGAGATAGCCGTTGAGCAGACCCGCAGCGTCAACCCCGATGTCACCCTTGAAAACGAATGTGGCCCCGGCAAGCGCAGCCGTGATTTCGGTGACCGAACCGGAAACGGAACCGGTCTTCATATCTCCATGGTAGGTGAAATCACCCTTGTAGGTAAAGTAATTCGGCGCGCTGTAATTCCCGGAATCGGTGATCTTGAATGAAGTAAAGCTGCTGCCGTCGAGCGAGAGGTTGCCACCGGCATACTGCGAAAAATGAATATCACCGCTTAGAGAAAGCTTGTACGGATTCAAAGCAGTCAGATACTCGATGGTCAGGTCGGTCAGCGTGCCGTCGATTCCGCCGGTCGATGCATTGAGAGAGTAATGGTAGGCAAAATTAATCCCCCCTTCCGCCGTCACGCTCAGCTCATTTGTTGTAAAACTGAATGACTCGAATGTACCACCGAAATAGTCTAGATGGTCATTCAGTCCCCCCGAGAAATCGATCTGCGCTCCCGTACCGGCAGCCTGCAAGTCAAAAACGAAACCAGCTCCGGGATAATCAAAGTGAACATGGGTGATATTCACGGTCCCTATAGCATTGCTGCCGCCAAAAAGCTTGTTGATGTTACTGCCGGTAACCGACAGGGTTATATCGCCCGATAAACCCGAAAAATTGCCCGTAAAATTAGTGGCGTTCAGATTAAGCACTGTCGGATTAAATGACGTGGCGAAATCGATGTCATAGAACAAATCTTTCAGCTTACTGGCAATATACACCGTATCGAACTCCAGTGCTACAGCCGGATTGAGATTGACGACATCATTCCCGACGGCATTTGCCAGGTCATACAACCCGATCTTAGTTGGTACGCTCATAGCTCATGAATTTTGATTTGAGAAAATAATTACATGAAGGGGCTGTGCAACTTCTTCAGCAAATCTCTTCGAGAAAGAACAGAAACAAGACTTAAAAATCGAACCCTGCGCGCATCTCATAGCCATGAACCTCATAGGAACCCTTGAGATCGTAGCGCCTTTGATGCAGACGGATGTCGATGTCTGAAAACCGGTACCCTAACCCGAGAAAGAACCGGTCACTCAACCGATAGTCGACCCCGGCATTGACCCCGATCAACTTGCCCTGAATGCGTTTCAGTGGAGCTGACAGATACTCGGAAACAATCCGATACTTCAGCGGCCCATTTGTCTGATATTCAGCAAAAGCGCCAACTGATGGAACGACGACAAGGTAATCGAGATGATCGTCAGCGCCCATAGAGTTAAGCAGATTCGGCATATCCGCATCCATCCATATCTGAAGCGCCTGCGCTCCAACCGACGCACCAAGACTGAACTGCCCCGGTTGCAAGAGTATGCGAGAATACTGTAGTTTCAGTCGTCTCAGCTCCATTTCCAGCGGTCCCCGGAGCGTAACGGGAAGATGAAAAAATAAAATTGGCATGCTCTTTCTCCCGTACAGTGTCCCATCAACATCATCACGGCAATACGAGAGTTCGAGATTCGAGACACCAGTCAGGTCTCGTTGAAGCGAGACAAAGGAAAAATCGATCAACGCTCGATCAGGGTTCTCGTTCCAGGCCGACATATCCGAGGTTTTTACAGGATCATATGTAAAATCAGGATTCTGGTGCGCCACTTGCATCCCGGCTTTTACATGCCAGCGATACCGTTCACCGTCTATCGCCGACACGAAATCAGCAGCCCGAAGCGCCGCCGGAAACCCTAAAGAACAAGCAAGTAGAAAGCCGAGAACGATAGACAATCTCCCTGTATGCCCCTTACCGAATACATAAAGTCCGCATATACTGACCATCGAACTCTACCTGAAATTTTATATACGAAATTAAGCAGTAATAATATACAACTTTACCTCACACAAAAAAAGTAATTCTGAGCAAATATAACAGAATACACAGAATAAGCAGAAAATATAGCGAATAACAAGCGCTGAATAGATGTAATCTATACAGGCTTCCAGGGTGAGGAGAAATGCCCTAAAACATCGATCAAACAGCTCATGCCTGTCTGAAATTGTTCGTATCAAGCGCATGTCCCGCTTGCAAACCACTGGTAGCGCTCGACAGCAGCACTACCAGTATTATACGCCAAACAGCATTTCCATGCGCGATTCAAGCTGACCATTGAAACAGAATCATTCAGAATTCACCCTGCACGACAACACCACGACACACAACCATGAAGAAAAAGGCGGCTACAGTATCTGCTGTAACCGCCATCTTTTCGATTATGGAGCAAAGCCGGACTTTCGATTGCCAAGTGCTTGCATGTCGAGTTTCAGCTCAAGCACAGTAACGAACAGAGTCGGGCTCTGTTTTCAAACTGCAGTTCAGAAGATAGCCCATGCAAGCAAACCGAGCGCCGCCGCTCCTGCCAGCACCTCTCCAGCTCCAATCCCCGATGAGCTGCCACCGGTTGCCGCGACAGCAGCATCGATGGTCGAGAAGTCGTAGTCTGAATGCTCTCCATAGTGATTGCCCGCAAGATCGAGTATCGAACCATCAGCAAAGGTCACGTAGTAATGCGTGCCATTGGAAAGGTTGTTTGTCGGATCGATAGTCAGCGTTGTATGATCTGGTGACAATGTCACCGTAGCCGCAACATGAGCGCCGCCAAACGAATCCGAATGCAGAACAACAGCATCCGGGACAGTATTATCGTAACGCACCTGTTCGTTGAACGCTACCACGATATTACTATCAATCGCTACATTGGTCGCGCCATCTCCAGGCAGGATCGTTGCCTCCGGCGCTGTGTCATCCAGATGCGAGGTCAGCCACTGGGTGTTGTAGTCGGTTCCATTGAATCTGAAGGTTTCGACACCGTTGACCGTATCCATTCCGTCCCGACCTGCCGTTTTGTCGTAGATCGTCCATGTATCGGCAGACGGATTGTAACCGATGGCATAATCATTGATGTCGCCGCTGAACAGGACGGTATCCTGATCGACAGGTGCTGCGTCGCTGGCGGCGGCTTCATCGCCGTAAATCGTATCGTTACCGCTGTTGCCCGCCAGTAGATCATCGCCGGTTCCGCCATGCAACACGTCGTTTCCTGCATCGCCGTGCACGTAGTCGTTGCCCGCGCCGCCGTAGAGGGTGTCGTTCCCTTCGCCGCCAAAGACCGCGTCATTGCCGCTGTCGCCGTATACCACGTCGTCACCGCCTTCCGAGCCGACGATATCATCACCAGCTCCACCGCGAATCGTATCGGATTCAGGGCCAAGCACGATATGCTGGGAAGCGCCATCAGCGATGATGACGTTGCTGCCCGCGCCGCCGCTGTAGTGACCATGACCGATGATGATGGCAAACTCGACGCCATTCAGGTCGATCACGGCTTCTTCATCCAGATCGCTGGCATCGATCACCATCACCTGGTTGCCATTTCCGCCGGTGATCCTGACGCTCTGCCCGGCCACCCCTCCACTCAGGGTCAGCGACTGAACCTCGACACCTGGATATGCTGCCGCAAAGGTCTCGATCTGCGCATGGTCAAGAGTACCCTCAACATTCCCGTTGTTATCGACGAAGTGAATCAACTGCTCATAGGTCGTCAAGCCTGTACCCAGAGTCCTGACTTGACCCGTCACTTCGGCAGGCAGATTGAGCGTTGTGCCGCCAACAATATTCTCATTTTCATTGAGCGTTTCGACGCTCTCGACAAAGAGTTCGAAGGTCTGGCTGACGTTCGCGCCGCTCGCGTCGGTGGCCGTCACCCTGATCTCCAGCGTACCGACATCTTCGCTGCCTGGCGTGCCGCTGAAGCTCATCGCTACCGGGTAGGGCGTTTGGCCGCCCTGGGCCGGATCGTAGCCGATCAGCGGATCGTAGCTCGCCTCGGTGTAGGAAGCTGCGCCTGCCGCTGCTGCGTACTGGTTGTAGGCCGTCACGTCCCAGGTGGTGGCGTAGCCCGTCCAGCCGTCGGACAGCGTGCCCCAGTCATGCCACGTCAGCCCGAAATCCTCGCCGTACAGATAACGGCTTCCGGCGATTTCGTGCTCCACGTTCATGCCGTCGCCGATGAAGAGAATGATGTGCTCCGCTCCGGCCTCCGTGGCCGCATTCATCATCGCCGTGTAAATCTGCGTGTTGTCGATGATCTCCGTCCCGGCGTAAATGTCTCCCGCAAGCTCGCCGAAATACGTCGCGCCCGCGCCACGCGCCGACACCGTCACCAGCTCGTTGGTGTGGCCGCCCGTGCCGTAAGTCACCTCGCCATCGGGATAGCTCTTGCCGCTCTGCCTCGGCAGGTCGCCCTCGCCCAGCGCCTCCTGCGCCCGCAGGTAGCTGTTCGAGTGGTCGCTGGTCACGATCACCAGCGTGTTCGACCAGTTGATGCCATACTCGCCCGATGCGACGTAGTTCTCGGCCTCCGTGACCGCCATTTCGAGGTCATAGACGCCGCCGACCATATCCTCGTAGTAGTTGCTGTGGTTGCTCCAGTCGATGTCGCCCTGCTCGATCATGATGAAAAAGCCGTCCGCGTCCTGGTTCAGCACCGAGAGCGAGACGTTCGTCACCTCGGCCAGCGTCGGATCTTCGTCCACCGTCGGCGTCGCGTCGCCCGTGCTGCGCGTGATCGTCACCGTGCCCGGCGTATCCGAGAGGTTGTAGTACTCGAAGTTGCCGCCCGATGTGCCGTAGAGGCCGAAGAGCTTCTCGCCAGCCGACAGATCGACCGTCGCCGCTGCCGCCGCCAGCGTGTCGCCGCCATCCTCACCGGTTGCCCGGCTGACGAACACATACTCCGTGCCATCGGTATCGTTGACGAATGCGTCGTACTCGTCGTTGTAGCCGTTGTCATCGAGGTCTCTGTCCACGTTACCGACCGACTTGACCGCCTTGGCAAAATAACTGCTGTTGTATCCGCCGCCGATCACCACCTCCGGCTGCACATTGAACAGAATCTCGTCCGAAATATCCCAGTAGTTGTTGCGGTTGACGTCGTGACTCACGAAGGTTGCCGGGGTGGCGTGCGAGAAGGGAACCGTGCTGGCCACGCCAATCGCATAGCCGAGATCGCCCCGCAGCGTTTCGGCGATGGTCTCGATCTCGCCTCCGGCGCTGTCGGTACGCTCCCAGGCGATGTTGCCGTCCACCGTCTTCCGGCCCGTCGCCATCGCCGTTCCGGCAGATGCCGAATCGGTGGCCGAACCGGAACCCGCAGCATTCGCCGGATCGCCATTCGGCAGGAAATAGTCCAGCATCGTCTCCTTGTCGTGATACGACGCGCTGAAGGTCAGCCACTCCGGCAGCGCCGAACCGTCCGCCAGCGTCGCCGTAAAGGTCAGGCTGTCGCCAGCATCGGCATCCGTGAAGGCATCGGCCAGAACCCGGTAGTCAAGATTTCCATCTTCCTCGACCGTCACATCTTCAATATCTCTCGATACTTCCGGCGCGTCGTTCTCCTGAAAAATGGTGACGGTATTGGAGACCTCGTTGCTGACCAGCAAGAGATCATGGCCTGTCGGGCTGTCAGCCGCAGCGACGAACAGCACCCCTTCCGGACTTTCGTCACCGGCGTGCCTGAGGTACTGCACAAAGCTCACCTCCGACGGATCGGTGACGTCATAAACCATCACGCCACCGCCGCCCCGTTCGAGCGTCACGAAGGCGAGGGTTTTGCCATCCACGACGCCAATGGTGATCCCCTCCGGCTCCGGCCCCTTGTTGTCCGAACGGGTGTCATCGAAAAGCCCGGTGCCGCCCGCATTCGTATAGAGACCATTCAGGGCGACAAACTGCTCGATATGCGATCCGCTGTCGAAAACGATGCTGCCATTCGCGTCGAGAATGCTGAACGAACGTGCGCCGTAGGCGAAAAGCTGGTCGATGTCGCCATCGCCGTCGGTGTCGCCGTTGTTGCCCGGCGCATTCGAGACGGTCAGACGACCAATCGCGCCGTCGGTTTTCAGCGTCGCCGCATCAGGAAATGCCGTGGAATCGAGCGTGAGGTTTTTCACGCGAGCAGTTTCGGCGGAAGCGAGAAAATCGTCGCGATCATCGCCCTCGTTGGCGATCACGGAGTAGGTCTCGCCGTCCGCGCCGGTGAAGGAGGCGATGGCGTCCGGCATGTACTGACCATAGACCGGCTGGCCGGTCTGGAGATCGATTCCGTCCTTGTCGCTGCCGTCAAACGGAAGGCTGGAGAAGCTCTTCAGACCAAGCGGCGCGATGCTGGTGAAGGTGGCGGAAGCAATGTCGAGCACGGCAATGGCGTTGTTCTCCTGAAGGGTGACGTATGCCGTCTCGCCGTCGGGCGAAATGCTGATGTATTCCGGTTCGAGGTCTTGCGCGACCGTCGTGCTCTCGAATCCGGCTTCACCGGCGAAGAGCCTCACGCCAGCCTCCTTGAGCGCGTCGAGCTGCGAGTTGAACGCGGTGAACGAGGCTGTCGCAACCGTGGCGTGACCGACACCGGCGCTCAGGTCGATGATGCTGACCGAACCATCGGGATTGGTTCCGCCAGAGGCCATCTCGCCCTCGTTGGCCACCAGCACCTTTTTGCCATCAGCCGTAAAGGTGAGCATGTCCGGCAGAGAGCCGACCGTCACGCTGCCAAGAATCATCGACGCATCGCCGATCGTGCCGTCGGCATCGAGGAACCAGACCGTGCCCGGATCGGTTTTGACGGCCCCCTCGACAGCCACCGCAACGATACCGTGGCTGACGGCGACACTGTTCACCTTGTTGCTGCCAAGATCGATCACGCCGAGTTTGGTCATCTGCAAGGCGTCGTCGAGACCGGCGACCTGCAAGCCGCTACCGGGAGAGGTAACGAAAATGCGGCCGCTCGCGGCATCGAACGCTGAAATCTCCGCGCCGAAATCCATCTTCAGCGTGGACACAAAGCTGAAATCACCCTCTTCCGAACCGGTCAGGGAGAGCGCATTGGTCACGGCGACATCGCTGAAAGACAAAGCATCCTGCCCGTCGAGATTCTGGAGGGTATCGGCGGCGGCAGTGTAGGATACCTTCACCGTCCCGGCAAGATCGAGAGTGGACGAAAGGGTCAGAATTACCTGGTTGTTGACCACCTGAAGCTTCGTGATCGTCTGCGCAGTATCACCGTTGAGAACGGCAAACTGGCTGAGAGACGGAATGGTTGAGGTGTCGAGCTGGTCTCCGAAATAGAGGGTCACGACGTTGCCGGAACCATCCACGCTGGCATTGAGCAGCGGGTTGGGATTGATTGCCATGGATTCTCCCTGAAGTTTGGGATTGATGTTTCGGTGAACAATCCTGACAGGCAGACATTGAACGCATCAGAGCAGATCATCAACGTCCGGCCGTAACCTGGGGATTGTCATCTCACGCTTTACTGGTACGACACCAATTTACCCAGCCCCTGTTACCGGCTCATTGAGACTGCGTTACAGGAGGGTGAATCATGGTTACAACTCCGTTACGCTTGTACCGACAGATGAACCTGCCCCATTTTTATTACCCCAGCGATTAAAACTCTTAATAATTGCCCCGTCCCAAAAGCGTTCGGGACGGGGTATGCAGATAAAGCCCAATAAATGAGGGCTTTAGCCCAATCTCTTGCTGTGGTGTCTTTTGCGATTTATTGTCGACGAAGTAATAACAGGGATTCGCGCTCGAAGCAATTCATGCAGTAAGGCAGGTGGAAGAAGAGAGGCAGGAAGAAGCGGCAAGCCTGTTCGAGATCAGGCATGACCCAAAACCGCTCGATCCCGCGCCGGATATGGAGCAGCTCAATTCGGAAACCGGATGAGTGAGGGGTGAGCTGGAGTGGGGATTACCCGATGAAAGCGCGAGCCGCATCGCGCAGGATGCCCGAACGCACCCAATCGAGCGCTTCAAACACGACGTAAGGACCTACGACCAGAATCGTCAGCATCACGAGCATCTGATAATTCCGGCTGTTATTACTCCGGCGATTAAAGTTCTTAAAAATAGCCCCGGACTTCAGTCCGGGGTATGCGGATAAGACAAAATAAATTAGGACGTTATCCCAATCTCTTCTTGGGGGTACTTTTGCGATTTATTGTCGCCGGAGTAATAATGACGCGATCGTACACTTCGAGCATGTGGACGCTCTGTGAAAGCACAAGAATGTTGGTCACGACGCTGAAAAGCAGCACGCGAACGCCTCACGGACTCAGCGCATAGAGCGCCTCGCGAACTTCGGATTTCTTTTCGGGTTGAACCATCGAGGGGGGAACATCGCTTGACAAAACAGAGACGACGCTGCTTTACGCCGCTATCCTTTCAAGAGAGATGAATCGATAAGAGCAGTTGACGGAAGAGCACCAGACAACATGGTTCTGTTCGAAAAACAGGTCAAGTGACGATTGTTGACAATACAGATCGAGCGACGCTGATAAACCATTGAGATTTACTTAAAACGCAAGGGGATAAACGGATGACGGGGCCTTCCTGGACCCCGTCATGCGATATGTTTTACTCAGCCGTCAACTCACAAAACCAGCCAGACAATGAGACCGACTGCCGCCGCTCCGGCCAGCGCGACGCCAGCTCCGCCGCCCGATCCGCCCGAAGCCGATGCGGCGGCGGCAACCGTCGAGAAGTGGAAGGTTTGCTCGGTTCCCAGGCCGTTACCGGCAAAATCCTGTATGCTTCCAATCGAGAAGGTCACATCATAGCTCGCTCCATTGTGGAGATCAGCTGCGGGATTGATGATCAGCGTGTTTCCGCTCACCTTCAGAACTGACGTATTACTGACCTCGGTATGATACGTCACGTCGGTACCAGTTGGAGATACTTCATGAATGATGATCGTTCCCGTGCCGAGAATCACATTCTCATCGAATTGAACAACGATATTGTCTGCGACAGCAACATTGGTCGAACCCGAAGCTGGGGTAAAGCTGGTAATCGTCGGAGCGGCATGATCTGTTACTGTTGCCTGGTTGGCGTTAAAAGTCTGGTCGGCGAACTTGAACGTCTCGACCTCGGTGACCGTATCGGTTCCACCCCCCGTTGAGGTATCGACCACCGTATAGACATTGACATCAGAGCTTGTATTGCAACTGATGCTGTATTTACTGAAATTACCAAAGAACTCGACAATATCGGTTCCGTCGCCGCCATTGATGGTATCGTTGCCTGCATCGTCCGTGATCGTGTAGTGATACACGCGACTCGCATCCTGAGATGCATTGATAACAGTGCCTCCGATGAGAATATCGTCTTCGGTGCCGCCATACAGACTGTCATTGCCGATGCCGCCAAAGACCAGATCGTTATCCGCTTCCCCATACAGCATGTCATCGCCACCCGCTGAACCGACGATATCGTCGCCCGCTCCCGCGTGGATCTCATCGTCCTCCGGTCCGAGAACGATGTACTGACTCGATCCATCGGCAACGATGATGTTGTTGCCCGTACCGCCGCCGTAGTGACCAGGACCGATAATGACAGCAAATTCCACGCCGTTCAGATTCAGCACCGTTCCTGCTGGCAGAGCGCTCGCATCGATCACCAGCGCCTCCTGACCTGTCCCGCTGCCCGTAATGGAGATGGCATCTCCCAAAGAACCGTTCGGAGTCAGCGTAATCTGCTGAACCTGAACGTTCGTAGCGCCAGTATAGCTGTTGATCACAGTATGAACAGCAGTCAGATCTGCATCGATTGTACTGCTGCTATCGACGAAAGCCGTTAACTGCTGAATGGTTGTGGTAGCACCCGTTCCGATGGTCACGCTTTCAGCCTTCACGCCAGTTGGAACAGTCACCGTCGAAGTGCCCACGGTATTCGAGCCGGTGCTCAACGTTTGCGTCTGCTCGGCGTACACGGTCAGCGTGTAGGCAGATGCGCTGTAAGCAGTGCCATCATTGACCAGGAACCCTATCGTCGCGGAGGTCATGCCTGCCGTCGGCAGGTATTTCAGATGACCCGCACTGATCTCCGCCGGAGTGATCGACTGATTCACGGTCACCGGACTCCAGGTGATGCCATTGGTGCTGTATTGCAGCGAACCGGCCGACGGCAATGCCGTGATCTTCACATGGTTCAGACTGTTTCCATCCTGATCGCTGTAGAGTCCGAAGTCGGTTAGCGCAAGCACCTTTTCGGCATTTCCAAGGAGAGGATCAGGCAGCGAAGCTGGCACCGTAATCGTTATGCTGTCATTGGTGCTTGTCGGCAGATCGTTCAGATCATTCACGTTCACCGTAAAGGCTTTGCTGTAGACCAGCGCGCCATCCGTGGATTTCACTGTTACGGCATAGCTCGACTTTGTCTCGAAGTCCGGACTCGCTCCGGTAAAGTAGAGCTTGCCGCCCGAGATGCTGAAGCTGGCCGCATCCGCGCCTTCGAGACTCAGGAGGTTGTTGTTGCCTGTCGCATCGGGATCGATGACCGTCAGCGTGCCGATCTGAACACCAGGGGTCACGACCGCGACGTTTTCGTCGATGGTAGTGCCGGAAAGGGTGATGTTCGTCGGGGCTTCGTTCAGGTTCGTCACGCTCACCACCACAGCCTTGGTCTGGTTATGCGTCGCTTCGCCATCGCTGGCAATCACGTTGAAGCTGTAACTCGTCTTGGTCTCGTAATCCGCTGAACTCTTCAGCGTCACCACGCCTGTCGAAGCATCGATGTTCAGAAGCGAAGCATCCGCGCCGGAGAGCGAGTAGCTCAAAGCACCCATGTTATCCGCGTCCGTCGCCGCCGCCGTGTAGATCGCCGTGCTCGCCGCCGCATTTTCAGCCACCGCGCCAGTCCCTCCCGAAGTGAACACCGGCGCGTTGTCGTTCAGGTTCGTCACGTTGACCGTAAGCCCTTTGCTGTAAGTCAATGTGCCGTCAGTCGATTTGACGGTCACCGAATAGCTCGT
>JAAXWU010000040.1 GCA_013334855.1 Chlorobaculum sp.
CCAGCTCATCGATAAAAATTTCCGAATCGATGCACTTCGCGCCGTACGCCGTCGAATGGCGCTGGATTTCCCGGTCGGAGCTGACGACAAGCGTCATCGAGGCGCGCACGCCCATCGAGCGGACATGTTCGACAATCCACCGGTCGGCGGATTTGACCGTGCCGCTGAAGGTGACGTCGATAGCGCCGGTGGTGGTCAGCGGCTTCGGCCCGCTCCCGCCGTCGTAGACAAGGATTACATGACGCCGCGCTTTCTGCCGGTACCGGACGAGCATCGCTTCGAGCCGCTCGCGCAAAGCCGCCATCGCCGCGCTATCACGAGCCTTGCCAAGCTTGTGAATCAGATTGTACCCGTCAATGACGGTCTCCCGGTAACTCGATGCCATGCCGTACTTGCTGCTATTCAAAAAAATTATTGAAAAGAATAATAAAACGATATTTATAAAACTCTTTTACGATAATTTGCCAAATCTTCTTCCGTCATTTGGTCAGGAAATACAAGTCGGTAGTGCTTCTCATCGCTTATCGAAATCCCTTTTTCACTCATTTCAAACGAAAAAAGGGCTAAAAGGTTATCCTCCATAATTTGCGCGGCAATTGGACGGCAAACAAGCATCGGAAATTTTGACGAACACAATGCAAAATCCTGCTCTATTTGAACAATACCCAATTTGTCTGTGCCTCCTTTTGCCTGTACCGGGATAACATATTGCGCTCCATGTTTATCTATGCCAACATATATCTCATCAGTTTCAACCTGTCCAATATCAGGGACTGTTGTGCGAAGATGATTTTGCAGAGAATAACAGGTTATGCCGGTAAATATATCTATAAGCCTGTTGTAGCGCAACTTTGCCAACAGGCTTTGTTCATCATTGAAAGCATACTTTTCAATAATTCCCGGAGTGGCATCGGGTATTTTGGTTTCGGCCAATAATAAATTAGGGATTATTCGAGATATTGCAGTAAGAGAAAACTTGTACTTCGATTGGCCTGTCGGACGAATAACCCATTCAAGCCCTTCCGGAGCAATGCTTGTTATCGAGTCCGGCAACATGGCTCGATACCTGAAACTGTACACGATGTCACCAAGATTTTTCGGTAATTTTATTCCTAGCCTGTTGGCGGTAAGAACCAAATCTTCTCTTTCAAAAGGGACATCCGTATCGCCTTTTCGATAGTTCTGGTTGAAAATATTTTCTATGATTGCTGAATATCTATTGTTTGCTTTTGCCATTTCTGTTCTCCAGTTATTGTTATCCAGGCCATCTTAAAACAACAACTTCTTCGCGCATATCTTTTTTTGTCGCTGTCGCAAATCGGGTACGAAACAGATCGATCCCTACGACTTCATATCCTAATGATTCGGCTATATCCGCCAATATTTCTCCAGTCTTGATCATCACACGTAAATACGATGCCTGATCGCCTACCACATAACCCAAATAAGCACCAGGCTTCAGGAATTGCCTCAAGTCAGCGAAGTGGCGAGCCATGCCTCCAAAATACAACTTTGTCACACGCCCATACAACTTCTCGAATCCTGAAGTCTTGTTGAGTTCTATCCGGCGCTTTTCTATTTCATTCGCAATCGACTGAATTGCTTCGTTATGAGATACCCAGGTATCATCAAAATCACCTTTATAAACATTTCTGGTATTCGATCGAAGCAACCCTTGCTTTAATCTGCGCAAATCCTCTTTATTGTTCAGGTATCCAAGAAGAACCGATTCCAGTCTGGTAGTTCGCGTGTAATCTTTTTCATTTGGATACGGTGGAGAAGTAAAAACAGCATCGATGCTGTTTGGTTTCAATACTGCGTTCATTTCTCGCGCATCGGCATTATGAACAATCGATTTTGCTGTGGATTGATGCTGATTTTTAATATCCGATGCTATTGCCATCATTTCTTCCATCCACTCTTCGACAACGGAAGCGTCCTGTTTTTTTATACGGCGAACTCCTACCTCCGGGCCAAAGTGTAAATTGCTTATCGAAAAAACAAGTGCTTTAGAAAGTGCGAGCATCTCATATCTGAAAAAAGGCTCTTCACAAAAAGCTCGAATTTCGTCGATAAGTATGAGCGATTTGTGTAAAGGGATAGGACTGATGGAGTCTCTTAAGAGCAGTTTTTCAGCTTCTTCCGGCAATCGCCGTATAGAACTTTCTTTATATCGAGTTATTTTTCTCTCAGCATTGTTGGCGATCATTTCTGCATGTTCAAGTAACTTGTCAGCAGATACACTCCAGTCAACTTTTACAGAACTGGCAAAATGCGCAACAGGATTGGCTTCAATACCGATGTTATTAACGTCCTGTTTTTTTGCTTCAACTAAAGTAGTGCCTGTCCCACAGAATGGATCAAGAATGGTTTGCCCTTGAGATAAAGAAAATCTACCTATATAATCGCGAACCAAATGCGGCGGAAAAGATAGCACAAATCTGTACCAGTCATGAAAAGCTCTGTCGTTTCGATCGAGCTTATTGGCTAAACTGTTTTTTTTTGTTCCATAAACACGCCGTTCAACAGAAAAAAGCTCCTGTTGATAACGGAGTATATCGTCATTTTTAAGGGCATTTTGCGAAACCATCAGTCAGCACCTCCATAATTATTCACTCCTCGATGATTACCACCGTGAAAAATTGCAGCCCACGGGATAATCTGCTCTCCACGTGAGTCCTGAAAACAGCATGTGGATCGGTCGAGGATTACTCAGTCTTCATCCTTTGCCTTACCAAGATAAGGCTTTCGATCTCTATTTGGGACAATTGATTGCGCGGGAAGCGACTAAAAAGCTGCGCTCCGCGACACCACGGTGGACCGTTGGCTGGCTGATCCGGTGCATTTTCTCGCTCATGTCATGACCTATGGTACAATTGAGGATATAAAGGCGTTGCAGGGTGTTGTCGATATGAGCGATTATCGCGAGGTGCTCGAACATGCGCCGCCCGGGGTTTTCGACAAGCGTTCGTGGGCTTACTGGAATCTGCGATGTGGTTTTCAGCCCGCGTTGCCCATGCCGGAAAGAGCGTTTATCCGCCCTTCATGACTGATGCGGAATTCTCGATCTTGTCGATATTCCGTTCTCTTCTCACGCCTCGAAGCACCAGGCTTCGTGCCAGGTGCGTTTTTCCAACTTCCGGCAGTTTTTGAAGCCTGCGTTCCGGGCGAGCTTTCTCAGCGTTGACGGAGATTCCGGGAAGTCGCAGTTGCGGATGTGCTTCTGCACCTTATCCCGTTCATCGCGAGTCAGCACGTCCCACTCCACCCGCACGGTTCCGTTGTAGCCATCCAGATATTCCGGGCGCTCCTGCCCCTCGTCGCGCATGACATCCACGAGAATGATGCCACCGTTTTCACGAAGGACGCGGCGGCTTTCGGTGAAAAAGGTCTGTTTGTCGTCGGTATTCAGGTGGTGAAGCGCATAACTGGAGTAGACGATGTCGAAGTGGTTGGCTGGGGCTTCGCGCAGGACGGCGAGCATGTCACGGCAGATCATGGTGACGGGACTCCCGAACGGTTCGAGATTGATTCGGGCGACGTCGAGGGCGTACGGGGAGAGATCGCAGCCGCAATACTCGGCGAGCTGGCCGGGTTTCAGGATTTTCGAGACGTGCGAGGCGTCGCCGCAACCGAGATCGAGCAGACGCAACGAGCTTGGCCGACTCTTCAGCAGCGTCGCGACGGCAGCGGTTATTTCCCTGTGATACATGAGGTTATGGCTGATGACCTTCTGGTAGGTGCCCCAGGTTTTGCGGAAAATCGTGATCGGGTTTTTACTCATGTGAATAATTCGGGATAAACGACGAGGCTCGTGACGGTAGCGGTAAAGTATGAAAAAAGCAGCTCATTGAACAGCGCCGCGTATACCGGACGCTTCATCGCTTGACCGGTCGGCGCTCGGCGCGTCATCCGCCTGTCCTGCTTTGGGGACAGATGATGTTAAGCCTGCATGAATAGGGACGAAAGCCCTATATTTACCGGGATGTTTGGCGATATGCTCCATCTCTGCCACGGTTACGGGACTCCATTTCACGAACTGCGGCGATAATCTCAGGAAAATCCTCCTATGTCCGACAGGCCCTGGCTCAGGCACTACGATGATGGCGTTCCGCATACTCTGGCGCCTTACCCGGCGATTACGATGCTCGATCTTCTGCGCGACGCTGCCCGGGAGCATCCCGATGATGTGGCATTTCTCTTCATGGGAAGTACGCTCTCCTGGCGGGAACTTGAGCTGAAGAGCAACGCATTCGCCTCGGCGCTGCGGGCGCAGGGGGTCGGCAAAGGCGACCGGGTCGCGGTGCTGATGCCTAACTCGCCGCAGATAATCATCGCCGAATTCGGCATCTGGAAGGCGGGCGGCATCGTCGTGCTGCTCAATCCGCTCTATACAGAGCATGAACTCGAACATGCGCTCTGCGACAGCGAGGCTGAAACGGCCGTCGTGCTGACCCTGTTCTACGAAAAGCTCAACCGAATCCGCGCCAGCACACCGCTGAAGCGCCTGATCACCACATCCATCAAGGAGTATCTGCCGACGCTGAAGCGTGTACTGTTCACGCTGGTGAAGGAGAAGCGCGGCGGCCACCGGATCGTCCGGCGAGCGGATGACCTGGCGATGAGCGAGATGCTCCAGGCCCATGCGCAATCGGATGGCCCGGATGTGATGGTTGCGCCCGAAGACCCGGCGCTCTTTCTCTTTTCCGGCGGGACGACGGGCAAGCCGAAGTGCGTCATTGGCCGTCACGAGGCGCTCATCATGACCGGGATGCAGGCTAACGCCTGGTTCAATACCGCCCTCGGAAAAGACCGGATCGTCATCATGCTCAATCTTCCGCTGTTCCATGTCTTCGCGCAGGTCGCCGTCATGGCGAGCGGCTTCGTCCGGCGCTCGCCGATGGTGCTTATGCCCGATCCGCGTGACATCGGAGCGCTCATCGCGACCATCAAGCGCCACAAGGTGGAGATGCTGGCGGGCGTGCCGACGCTCTTCAACGCCCTGTCGGCGCATCCACGGCTCGTGCGCGATCCGAAAGCGTTGCGCTCCCTCCGGCTGATCATTTCCGGAGCCTCTTCGCTCCATCTCGAAACCCGGAAGCGTTTTGAAGAGTTGACCGGCGGCTGCATCATCGAGGTGTATGGCCTGACCGAAGCGCTGGCCTCGCCCATCTGTTCGCCCGCACGAGGTCCACAAAAAACCGGCTCGGTTGGAATGCCTGCTACCGATGTCGAACTGCGCATCGTCGATGCCGAGACGGGCACGGAGGCGCTGGCGACGGGAGAGGTCGGCGAAATTCTCGTCCGCTCGCCGCAGATTATGACCGGCTACTGGCGCAATCCCGAGGAGACCGCTGCCATTCTTCGCGATGGCTGGATTTACACCGGCGACCTCGGCTATCTCGACGAGGAGGGCTACCTCTTCGTGGTGGATCGCAAGAAGGATGTGATCAAGGTGAGCGGCTTCCAGATTTGGCCACGCGAGGTCGAGGAGGTGATCGCCACGCACCCGTCGGTGCTCGAAACCGGCGTGGCGGGCGTGCCCGACGACTATCAGGGCGAAGCGGTCAAGGCATGGGTCGTGCTGCGCGACGGCTGTACGCTCGACGCCGCCACGCTGCAATCGCACTGCCGCAAGGAGCTGGCCGCCTACAAAGTGCCTAAGCACATCGAATTCTGCGACTCGCTGCCGAAGTCCACGGTCGGCAAAGTGCTCCGGCGGGTGCTCGTGGAGCGGCACAATGGGGGATGTTGACGGAGCGTTCATGAAAAAAAGAGGATTCCTCTCCTGTATGACAGGTAAACATGGATATGCGCCACGGCAAATCAGAAGCGGATTCGCGTTAAAATCCCGCGAGGCAGAGTTGGCTGCGATTAAACCATGATCCGTGGCATCAGGCAGCGCGGCATTGGTTATTCCCGGACGCTTGCCGTTTGGCAGAGGTTGTCGAGCAGCCACACTCGCAAGCGGAAGCCGGTGGCGTTGCGGAAAGGGCGAGCAGATGGCTGCACTCAATCTTCTCGAGGTCATCCGTAGTCAATAAGCGAGAAGATCAAACGTAAATGAAGATGCCTCTATCCGCGATGATCGAGCTGGATAGAAATGCGAATTGAAGCGTGTTGAGATGAGTGCAGGCGAGTCGTTTATGGTAGGCGTCCGTAAGGCTGTAGATTCACTCCGCGATACTCACCCCACAACTTATGCTGCGGGGTGGTATAAGTTAGCGTTAAAGCGCTGATTGGCAGAACTCAGGAGAGTCTTGGCCTAATCAATAGCTTCCGGCTTGTTTGTCGATATGCCGCATGGCCATCCAGATTCCCACTAATCCAAGCGCTGATACCGCGATGGCCTGCATCGTAGGAGGCAAGTTGGAGACCTCATGGAGTATCGGGGTGATTATCTGTTGCATGGGTATTTCTCGTTTAGTGCGTTAAATATGGGCTTACGACGTTTCAGTTGATATATATACATGGTTATGCACTCAGTCAGACATGTGCCGTAAGAAATTGTTGTTTCATGGTAAAGTATAGATAAAATCATAAAACAATCCAAAAAGTTTCTAACGACGCATATGTTTTTGTTTATATGATCCATGAATATGCTATGCTTGAAGAGGTTGGGTGTGCCGAAAAAAGTGGCCGTGGCAGGACAGGCGACTCGCCGATAAATCTTACGGCTTCCGGTCAAAAATGCCGTAAAAGAGAGCTGGGCGCGTGAAAATAAAGAGCGGCTGTTGCCTGAGCCGTGGTTTGAAAAACGAACAGGCTCTCAATTACGCATCCCGACAAATGCTGAGTGGCGAAATACCGCAAGCTCAGCAGACGCCGAATGAACCGATACATTCGAGGCGATTCAACAACGACTTATAGATGATTTCCACCCGCGTTCACTTTTTTTGAGATCGGAGTCGATGATTTTTTCTTCAACGGTTGGCAGGTCAAGGGAAAAACGAGGTGGTTGCGTCTCAGGTAAAAGGGTGGTAATATACGACCACGAGGTACGCATAAATTATCAGTACCAACTTCAGGCGGTTACAAATTTATGGCAGAACCCCCTCTTCTCTGAGGAGTGCCATCGACCATGCTTTGTCGTAAAGTCTGATTCGTCGTATGTTCTTGTTACATCAGTCAGTACCAGAAAATTCCTGAAAGACACGTTAGTTTAACGTGTTCATTAACGTCCCGGAACCTTCGAGCGTTGCTGCCAACATGAGAATACGGAATGATAATCCAAAGGGTTCGATGGCTCCTGTACTGGATGACCTGCTCAACGACGAGCGGCTGGCGCGGTTGTTCTCGAAGGAAAGCCGCAACTGTGCGTTGCAGCTCTGGATATTGCAGATCAAGTCAACACAATCGATTGAAAATCGTGTTGTCTATGGCCGTCTGCTTCCCTACAGCTATGCCCGCAATAACTGGTCCGCTAGTGAAAACGATAACTTTCATTCCTTCGGGGAAGTACATGCCGTAGGGGAAGTTCAAGCGCAGCTTGTCCGGCTCAACCTTTATGTCAAAAGCCACCACTGCGCGGACATCCTGCGGCAATTGTCCGCCGGCCAGACCATTTCGGCCATGAGCGAAGACTTGAATCTCGTGCTTTCGCCCAATTTGAAAACGCGATTTGGTGCCACCACGCTCGCCGCTGATAACTTGGCTTATCGTCCCGTCGCCTACCTGATCAATCGCGACGCATATGATCGGCGTTCACCCTCTAGCCCACATGGAGGAGGTGGGGCTTTTAGTGCTTCAATCACCCAGAGCGACAAAGGGGCTTTGTTCCGCTTAGGTCAGGACTACGATGTCGCCTTGACCGAGTCAGTGATCCAACAAATCAACGCGGATACTGGCCTGGATTTTGGTGCTGTCGATGCTGTCCGGTTCGGTGACCTTGAGCTATTGGTTTTTCCATCACTTGACGATCAAGAGCATCCTTTGTTGAATGTGAGTTGGGCTGATGACCCGCTCGCACTGGTCGCTCGTTTCAATCCGCAACAGGTACCGTATTTCAGCGCTTTCCTGTTTCGCCTGTGCATCATGAACGACGGCCAAGTAATCTACTCGGGCATTGCTGCATCAGAACGCAATGCGGAAGGCGTGTTCGAGTGCAAGTTCGAGGTGAACGACCAATTGCGTGCCATGACCGACAGTACCGAACTGGAGGTCTTCGGTTTTCGTGACGAGCATTCCCGCGAGGGGACACTATGTTGCCGGTGGCGGATCGGGTACGTCCGCGAAATCCATACACAGGGGCATGCGGTGGGTCATGGAGCCAGTCCGGTCAAGTTCGACTGGCTGGAAAAAACCGTTCCGAAGTCTGTGTTGCCACGTGCAAAGGCCGCCTTGACGATCAATCGAGACAATCCGGGATTTACCAACCACATAAGCACCCGTGAGGCAGAAACTTGGGTTACGGCTAATCGAGAAATCGTATCTCTTTTTGCGCGGCTCCATCCTCCAAAATCAGACGGACGGTTCTACCTGCGCTGGAGCAAGGATGACCCCGAGAGTCGGCAGAAATTCACAGAATGGTTCAGGGCGCTTTTGAACAAGTACCGGCAGCATCAAGTGATCATTTTCGATCCCTATTTCGAGGATGCTGGCTTGCGTCTGTTGTTGATCTGCGCTGCAGACAATACCGGCGTGATCGTCTTCAGATCACTACCCAAGTCCTCCAAGTCAAGCGAAGGCAGGTCATGCGAATCTGACAAACCCATGCCGAGTGGGGTTGACAACCTGCGGGCGGACTGCGAACACAATCGCCACCTCCTGAAACGCATCAAGCTGCAAATCTACGGGCTGAAGGAAGGCCGACTGCATGATCGCTACATCCTGATCGTGGGAGCGGACGGGCTACCGGCCGCCGGGTTCCACCTGTCCAACTCGTTTCAGTTAGCCGCCGAAAACTACCCTTTGCTGGTGACTCCGATTCCTGCGGATACCCTGCTTCAAGTTGAGCAATACAAGTACGAGCTGGTGAAAGAGGCACGGGACACTCTGTCGGCAGGTGAGACCAAGAATCCTGCCATGGAGCTTCTTTTCGACTCCACGGCCTCTCAGGAGGTGCAACGGCATTACGAACCGCTACATTTTCTTGAGAAGGCTCATGCTGGTGATGTGTTGAGCGTTTTGACAGGTGAGTCGTCGCTGCAAGGCTTGAATGGAGAAGCTTTGAAGGAGCGAATGGTAGCGGTGAGTCTGTTCAAGGACAACTCGCTCGAACTGCTTGAGACGATTAGTTTGCACAATTGCCTTGAACGGCAACACGGCTACTTCTCGGACTTCAAAGCGACATGGGAGGTGCTTGGCGAAGTGCTTGCGCATTCAAGCATGGGAGACAATCGCTTTAACGAGATTGAATCAGAACATGGCTTTCTGAAATTTCTGGCGCAATTTCTCGATACATCATTCAACCGCACTAATGACGAACTGGATAAGGAGTTGGCTGTAATAGACTCTCAGCTTTTTCGGACACCAGCCGAGGACTTGCTACACAGCTCCTATCATCCAGATCACCTGTTTCATCCGACGAAATACGCAGCCCTGACCTGGTCGGAGTACTACACCATCAAGTTCCTATGGTGGTATGCCCCGGATGCTTTGCTGAAAATCGCCGAAAACCAGATGAGAAACGTGCCCGAGGAGCCTCAAGGAGTGGACGTGGTGCGACTCTCCTTGATGAGCCAGATCGTCAGCGAAATTTCCTGCTCGGTAGTGTTCGACATCAGCGAGCTGCAACGAAACCTCCTCATTCACAGCAGGAATGGACTGCTGAAATGGATGGGGCTGAATGCGATTGAGATGCAACAGGAAAAGCCGGGAGGGCTTGCTGCTGTGCAACTGTCAGTCTCCGCCTTTTCCTCCCCTGAGCAGGTGCAGGTTTTGGGCTGGATGGTTCATCGCGCGGCAAGGAATCCGAAAAAGGCTGAGATTTTCAAAGGCCTGATTGGGGTGCTGCACGAGGCACTACCGACGAAAATTTCTGCTGAAGAGCTTAGGAGCCTGATCGACTCCATGCGTGGACATATGCGTCAACTGGCTTGGGCTGAGCCGTGGCTGTTTCAGGATGTGATTTATCCCTTGTTACGTAATGAACATGCCAGCACCGATGACGCCTGCGAGATCTGGGTTCAGGAGTTGGCTTCTCTGCTGGGGTTGCAACAGAAACCCCAGCCTCGACTGTTTGAGCGTGCGCGCGAGGGCCGGATGACCAATGTTACCTCGTTCCTCTTTGCCGACAGCAGCTCCGAGAGACAGCTGGCAAGCCTGAAGTCGTTGCAGGAAATCCTGAAGAAGCAAAAACGAATCGTTCAACAGCCCCTCGCAAGCACCTCTGACTGGACGCGATGGAATGAAGCCTTGGTGGTTTCGATGTGGATCCTTGCCTTTACCCGATGGGGAGTGTACTACCTGCAAGAGCATAACATTGTCACCCCCGAGTTGGAGGAGTTGTCTCGGGAAGCCAGGAATCTTGCGATGGTCAGGCCGATGGTCGAATGGCGCTGCTCGAAGGTTAAAGGCAGCTGGAGCGAACTTGCCGCATTTTTTGATCAGGCAGAGGAGCTGCTTGCTTCAAGTGGTCAGTCTTCATGAGCAATTAGCGGTAGGTTCTGATCAATTGAGAGTCCTGAATTGAGGTTGGTAGCCGAGGCAAGAAACGAAACCCACCAAGTATGTAATCCCCCCGTCCCCCTCTTTACACCCGCCCCAAAATGCGTATATTGTGAACCTTCCGGCCAGATTGACCGACCGGGAACACCGTTAATCCGTGCATGTTGCGGCGCTTTGCGCTGGCGATGCCATGAACGCCTATCTTAACAAGGCCTGTCCATGAAAGAACAACTGATCTTTGACCTTTCCCGCAGCGGTCGCAAGGGGTACTGCTTCTCGCCGCTCGACATTCCTGAACGCCCGGCCGATGACCTCGTGCCGTCGAAATTCCTGCGCAAAGCGCCCGCCGAGTTGCCGGAGATTCCCGAGAGCGAGGTGGTGCGTCACTTCGTGCGGCTCTCGAACCTCAACTACCACGTTGACAAGAACATGTATCCGCTCGGGAGCTGTACCATGAAGTACAATCCCAAGATCAACGACTATACCTGCGACCTGCCGGGATTCGCCTCGATGCACCCGATGCAGCCGGAATCGACCTCGCAGGGGGCGTTGCAGCTCATGTACGAGCTGGCGGAGATGCTCAAGGAGATCGCGGGGATGGCGGCGGTGACGCTGCAACCGGCTGCGGGCGCGCATGGCGAGCTGACCGGCATCCTGCTCATCAAGAAGTATCACGAAAAGCTCGGAAACTCGCGCCAGAAGCTGCTCGTCGTCGATTCGGCCCACGGCACCAACCCGGCTTCGGCGGCGCTCGGCGGCTACGAGTGCGTGTCGGTCAAGTGCGACGCTTCGGGCTGCACCGATATGGACGACCTCCGCGCCAAGCTCGACGGCGAGGTGGCCGCGCTGATGCTCACCAATCCGAACACGGTCGGCATTTTCGAGAAGCAGATTCCCGAAATCGAGAAGCTGGTGCACGGCAACGGCAGCCTGCTCTACATGGACGGCGCGAACATGAACGCCCTGCTCGGTATCACCCGCCCCGGCGACATGGGCTTCGACGTCATGCACTACAACCTGCACAAATCGTTCTCCGCGCCCCACGGCGGCGGCGGCCCCGGCAGCGGCCCGGTCGGCGTCAGCGAGCGGCTCGTGGAGTTCCTGCCGGTGCCGGTGGTCGAGAAGTACGAGGAGGCGGGCGAGACCCGCTACCGCCTGAATTCGGAGAAGCCGGAGAGCATCGGACGCATGATGAACTTCTACGGCAACTTCTCGGTGCTGGTGCGGGCCTACACCTACATCAGGATGCTTGGCGCGGCGGGCTTGCGCAGGGTTTCGGAGAACGCCATCATCAACGCCAACTACCTGCTCCAGCGGCTCGTCGAGCATTACGCGCTGCCCTATCCGCGCCCGGTGATGCACGAGTTCTGCCTGTCGGGCGACCGCCAGAAGAAGGAGCACGGCGTCCGCACGCTCGACATCGCCAAGCGCCTGCTCGATTACGGCTACCACGCGCCGACGGTCTACTTCCCGCTCATCGTCAGCGAGGCGCTGATGATCGAGCCGACCGAGACCGAGGCCAGGGAGACGCTCGACGCCTTCGCCGACGCCATGATCGCCATCGCCGGAGAGGCCGCCAACACGCCGGAGGTGGTGCTTGCCGCTCCGCAGACCACGCCGGTCAAGCGCCTCGACGAAGCGCAGGCCTCGCGCCAGCTCAACATCTGCTGCCAGCACTGAAGCGCTATTCTTTTACGAGGCTGTTCCGAGGAAAAACAGGAGCAGCCTCTTTTTTTATGCGCCGCAATCCCGCCAGGTTCGACCACACAGCAAAATCCCCGTTTCAGCCTCAGGGATTTGTTTCATAGATTAGCCCGTAAAGCACCGTAATTTTCAGCCAGCCGGAAGGCTCGGCTCCCAAGCTCTTTTTTTGCCATGCGTCTCTTTCACAAGCCATTCATAATAGCTCTCTTCCTCTCGTTCTTCGCCTGGTCTCAAGCCGCGTTGTCGAACGGGCCTGTTCCAGAAAGCGCTCCGCAGCAAAAGGTCTCCGCGCAAACGGTTTTCTCCAACAACGACCCCTGGATCGAAAAGACGCTGAGCGGCATGAGCATCCGGGAAAAGGTCGGCCAGATGATTGTGGCGAAAGTGGATGCTCGCTTTAGCGGCGATCAGGATCCGCAATATCTGCTTATCTCGCGGCTTGCGGCGGAGGGCAAGATCGGCGGCATCATGTTCCTGAAGGGGGACATCCTGAGCGCTGGCACGCTGGCCAACCGTTTGCAGGAGGTGTCGAAGGTGCCGCTTCTGGTCAGCGCGGACATGGAAAGGGGGATGGCGATGCGGCTGGATGGGGCGACGAAGTTCTCTCCGGCGATGGCGCTCTCGGCGACCGGCGATCCGGCGCTGGCCTGGCGCATGGCGGAAATCGTCGCCAGGGAAGCACGGTCGGTCGGCATTCATCAGAACTACGCGCCGACGGTCGATCTGAATATCAATCCGGCCAATCCGGTCATCAACACCCGCTCGTTCGGCGACCGCATTGCGCTGGTCAACGCCATGTCGGCGGCGGTGATCGACGGTCTGCAATCCAACGGCGTCGCGGCCACGGCGAAACACTTTCCCGGCCACGGCGACGTGAGCGTGGACAGCCATCAGGCCCTTCCGGTGCTCAAAGGGGGCCGGGCGAGGCTTGAAAATTACGAACTCAAGCCCTTCCGCTCGGCGATTGCGCAGGGGGTACTGAGCGTCATGGTTGGGCATCTGGCCGTGCCGAAGCTGACCGGCTCGATGGAGCCAGCCTCGCTCTCAAGAACCATCATCACCGACCTGCTTCGAGAGGAGCTTGGTTTCAAAGGGCTTGTCGTGACCGATGCCCTGAACATGAAGGCGCTGCAAAATGGCCAGACGCCGGGGGAGATCGCCATCAAAGCCGTGCAGGCGGGCAATGACGTACTGCTCTATCCCGAAGAGCCGGAGCCTGTTTTCGATGCGGTGTGCGCCGCCGTCGAACGAGGGGATATTCTGGAAAGCCGGATCGACGAATCGGTGCGCCGGATTCTCCAGCTCAAGCACTGGCTCGGCCTCGACCGGCAGAAGCTCGTCGATCTCACCAATCTTGCGGGGCAGGTCGGCACACCGGCCAACCAGCTCGTCGCCGCGCAGATCGCCGCGCAATCGCTGACCCTTGTCCGGGATCGGCACCGGTTACTGCCGCTGCATATTCCGCAGGATGGGCAGGTCGTCAATATCATCCTGAATGATCGCGTCGGTGAAACCGTTGGCAGCGATTTCGCCGACAAACTCGCGTTGACGTACAACGCCAGAAGGTTCCGCATCACCCCAGCTACCACCCCCGAAGAGTATCAAGCCGCGTCGCAGGCGCTCGAACCAGCCTCCGCCGTCATTCTCACCACGGGCATTCAGGCCTGGTCGGGTTCCCCCACATCGAAACTCACCGCGAAGCAGCGCAAATTCGTGCGCAGGCTCTCGTCAGTCGCGCCCGCCGGAACGCCGGTGATCTTCGTCGCATTCGGCACGCCCTACATCCTCAACGCTTTTCCCGGAATCGGCACCGCCCTGTGCGCCTACAGCGCGAACGACGACTCCGAAGCGGCGGTCATCAGGGTGCTGAAGGGGGAACTCCTCCCAAAAGGCAAGCTTCCGGTATCGCTTCATGGCGTCAAGCCTTGACCTGTAGGCACATTATTATATAAATTACGCGCCTCATCCGCACGTTGCAGATGAGTTTCGTTCAACTCAGCTTACGCCCTCCGAACATGGCAAAAACCATCCGGGACGAATCCACCGCAAGCGCCTACTGGGCAGCGGTCAACACCTTCTGCGCGCTCCAGGACGCGCATGTCATCGCCGATGCCCCGGTCGGGTGCTACAATCTGGCTGGCGTGGCGGTCATGGACTACACCGACGCCTTGCCCTACCTCGAAAATCTCACGCCGACCAGCCTCACCGAGCGGGAAATCTCCTCGTCGGGCAGCGCCGAAATCGTGCAGGAGACCATCGGGAAGCTGAAGGAGTCCGGCAAGCAGCTCATCCTCGTATCGAGCGCCGAGAGCGAGATGATCGGCAGCGACCACCAGAACATGCTGGCGATGAAGTATCCCTCGGTGCGCTTTTTCCCGTCGAATTCGTTGGGCGAGAACGAATGGCAGGGGCGTGAGCGGGCGCTCACGTGGCTCTTCGACCAGTTCGACGACGGCCAACCGGCGGAAATCGAGCCGGGCGCGGTGAGCATCATCGGCCCGACCTACGGCTGCTTCAACAGCCCGTCCGATCTGGCGGAACTCAAGCGCCTCATCACCGGCGCGGGCGGAAGAGTCGCGCACGTCTATCCCATCGAGTCGAAGGCGGCGGACGTTGCAAAGCTGAAAAACTCGGCGGCGATTGTGGTGATGTACCGCGAATTCGGCGCGGCGCTCGCCGCAAAGCTCGGTCGGCCTGTGCTCTTCGCGCCATTCGGCATCGAGGAAACCGACCGCTTCATCGAGGAGATTGGCCGACTTTGCGGATCGCCGGAAGAGGCGGCGCGGTTCATCGCCGAGGAGAAGCGCACGACGCTCAGGCCGCTCTGGGATTTGTGGCGCGGCCCGCAGTCGGAGTGGTTCCCGACCATCCGCTTCGGCGTCGTGGCGAGCAAGAGCTACGCCGAGGGCATCAGGCGCGTGCTGGCGGACGAGCTGGGGATGCAGTGCCTCTTCAGTCACGATTCGGCAGAAACGGACAACACCGCCGTACGAGAGGAGATCGTACAGAAGCAGCCGCAATTTCTCTATGGCCGGATGCCGGACAAGATTTACCTCGCCGAAGCCGACGCCAAAAGCCGCTTCATCCCGGCGGGCTTTCCCGGCCCCATCGTGCGCCGTGCGCTCGGCACGCCCTTCATGGGCCACAGCGGCGTCATCTGGCTGGTGCAGGAGATCGTCAACGCGCTCTACGACATGCTCTTCAACTTCCTGCCCATCACGAAGCGGCAAAGCGCCGCCGCCGCGCCCTCGCAGCCGCTCAAATGGACGCCCGAAGCCAACGCGATTCTGGACGGCATCGTCCAAAAAGCCCCCTTCATCAGCCAGATTTCATTCGGACGCGAACTGAAACGCAAAGCCGAAACCCTCGCCACCAGCCGAGGCGCAGACACGGTAACGCCAGAGCTGCTGAAGCAGCTTGCATAGCGCGTAATTACCTGTATGGGGCATCCCGACCTGTCGGGATGCCCTCCCCGTCCACTGCGTCCACAACGTCCACGCCATTACCAACAGGACGGGCATAAAACCCGTCCCTACAGGGAAAACCGCCTCGTTCTTCCCGACATTTTTGCAATATTACCGAGAGGTTGTACCACGCCAACCAACCCCCTGCCATGCGAACGATCAGAATATTTCTCGCTTCGTCCAGCGAGCTGAAAACCGACAGAGAGGCTTTTGAAATTGAAATCAATCGCAAGAACAAGCTTCTTGCGGAGAAAGATGTATTTCTGCATCTCGATATTTGGGAAGACCTTCCCGCGCAGATGTCGCAAACGCGGTCGCAGGATGAGTACAACAAGCAGATCGAAGCGGCGGATATGTTCGTGCTGCTCGCCTGGAACAAGGTAGGCAAGTACACCGAAGAGGAGTTCGACTTCGCTTGGCACATGTTCAGGGACAAGAAAAAACCGGCGATTTTTACCTGGTTCAAGGAGCCGCCACAAGCCGCCGAGCCAAGCCTTCAGGCATTCAAAGACAAACTATCAGGATTGGCGCATTTTCCTGCGTTCTATAAAGAAGCTGACGATCTCTGGAATCAGTTCAACAAGGAGCTTGATCGACTCGATCTTGCAAGCATGGGGACGATAGACGATGCTCGCGGAATATATGTTGACAACCGGAACGCGAACATTAAGAACCAGTTTAACGGCGGAACCTTCAACAACCCGACATTTCAGTGAGAGGCATAATGACTGATGTTCACAATCAATCGGATGTTGGCAATCAATTCAACGCCTCGACGCTGAACAATCCGGTTTTCCTCTACGGCGAAAAAAAGATCGCCAAATATCTCGGCATTCTGCCGGTCATTCCGGAGGTGTTCATCGGGCGTGACGAAAAGCTTAAAGAGGTTCACGACGAGTTGTTCGACGGAAACAATCTTTTGTTGCTGGTCAATGGCGAGGGAGGAATCGGCAAAACGACGCTTGCGGCGAAGTATTACCAGCGCTACTTCAGCGACTACGCGCATCTTGGCTGGGTGTTTGCCGAACGGAGCCTCGGCGACGCCATGCTGACGCTTGCCGATCCGCTGAAGGTGGAGTTCGCGCCGACCGACCCAGCCGACGTGCGCCGCGAAAAGCTGCTCCGCGAAATGGCCGGGTTGCAAAAGCCCTGCCTGCTCGTGATCGACAACGCCAACGACATCGATGATCTTTCGGCGCACTACCACGAACTGCGCAAGTGCCCGAATTTCCACATCCTTCTGACCACGCGCATCGAGTCGTTCGCTCACGCCAAAACCTGCCGCGTCGGCCATCTCGACGAACCAACGGCCATCCGGCTCTTCACGACGCACTATCCGGGGCACGACTCCGCCGAAGACGGGCTGCTGAAAGAGCTGCTGCGAGCCATCGGCTACAACACCCTCGTCATCGAGCTGCTGGCCAAAAACCTCGACACGCTCAACCAGTTCCGCACCGGCTACCCGCTTGCGCAGATGCTCGACGATCTGCAGCATCGCGGCCTGTTCGGCCTGACCAAAAGCGAAAAAGTGCTGATAGCCTACAATCCCGGCAACTTCAAGCTTAAAGAGGAAAAACCGGAATCGGTCATTGCCGCCATGTACGACCTTGCCAAGCTCGAACCGGGCGAGGAGCGGCTTCTGTGCGTCTTTTCGGTGCTGCCCGCCGAACCGATCGCTTTTGACACGCTCGAAGCGCTGCAACCCGGAAACGACGGACTCGAACAATCACTCCGCAGCCTTGTCAAGAAAGGGTGGATCGAGTACAACGCCGGAGCGAAACAGTTCAAATGCAGCCCGGTCGTTCAGGCGGTGACACGGTTGCAGGGAGGGAAGCGCTTGGACGAGCAGTGCGAAACGCTGGTTGATGCGCTGAGCGAAATGCTTGAGTACGACCCCGGAACGGGACATCTGCTCAATACGGATTACCTGTCAGGCGCTTTGTACGCACGATATGCTGGTAGCGTTGTTGAGTATCTTGAAAGCACCCGATATGAAAAAGGATGGCTGAATGAGCGCATCGGAATGTTTTATCAAACGACAGGTCAACTGGAAAAAGCGTTGAGCTTTTTGGAAAAGAGTACAAGATTGTTTGAAAAACTGTACGAGTCGGATCGATCAAATTCAATCTTCAAAAACGCGTTGTCAGCATCGTACTCACATCTAGGAAATACTTACACTTTGTTTGGTCAACTGGAAAAAGCATTGAGTTATTTTGAGCAGTTTAATCAGTTACTTGAAGAGTTGTGCGAGTCGCACCCAGAAGATGTCGAGTTAAAACGAGGGTTGGCGGTATCGTACTCAAATCTTGGAGCGACCTACACAACTTTGGACGACTTGGAAAAAGCGTTGAGCTTTTTTGAAAAGGATGTAACACTGAGTGAAGCGCTGTGCAAGTCAGATGGTTCAAATGTGAGCGTCAAATATGGATTGTCAGCATCGTACGACAGGCAGGGAGATGCATACCGTTTGTTGGATCAACCGGAGAAAGCATTGAACTTTTTTGAGAAGTGCAATCAATTACTTGAAGAGCTGTACGAGTCGAACCGGGCAAATGTAGAGTTCAAAAACGGATTGGCAATCTCTTACTCAAAACTGGGAGTTACCTACAAAACGTTGGATCAACCGGAAAAAGCGTTGAGCTTTTTTGAGAAGTACCATCAGTTGCGTGAAGAGCTGTACGGGTCATATCCGGATAATGTCAGCTTCAAAAACGGGCTGGCAATCTCGCATGTACAGTTGAGCGTTTTCAGCGGCGTGCAGCGCGGCGATATGGCGCAAGCCCGCCACTGGCTGGAGAAGGCTGAGGCGCTCTGGGCGGAATTGGTCAATGACGCTCCTGCGTATGCCGAGTTTCAGAAGAACTGGGCGTGGGTGAAAGAGGTATTGGCTGCATTGTAATCCCGCATCGCCCGTCCACGCCGTCCACCAAGTCCACAATGTCCATGGCGCTCCCAGCAGGGCATCCCGACACGTCGGGATACCCCTACCAAACACCACCAAGTCCACGCCATTACCATCAGGGCGGGCATAAAACCCGCCCCTACAGGAAAAAAACACCCACAGCATTCCCTTCTTGGAGAATTCCCGAATTTTTTGCATTATGCCCGACTTCTTATCGGTACGGGGATTAAGACACGCCGCTGATTTTCAGCACGGCGTCGAGAACAGCCCTCCCGTCCGGCGAATACTGACTAAAAGCGGCTGTCAGGGATTTTTCTCCCGGTGCGGGAGAGGGGCCGGTCTCAAGACCTTTGCCCCGGCAACATGATTATTGACGAAAAATTCAATGTCTGAAATAACGGATAACCGTCAGCAGGTGATCGTCACCTTGCCCGACGGTTCTGAAAGAACCTACACCTCCGGCGTCACCGGTCTCGAAATCGCGGCGTCCATCGGCAAAAAGCTGGCCCAAGACGCGCTCGCCTTCACCATCGACGGCAAGCCGCGTGACCTCGACACGCCTGTCACCGCGAACGCAAGCGTCTCGATCATCACCTTCGACAGTCCGGCTGGCAAGGAGATTTTCTGGCACAGTTCGAGCCACCTGATGGCTCAGGCCATCGAAGAGCTGTTCCCCGGCGCGAAGTTCGGCGCTGGCCCGGCCATCGAGCAGGGGTTCTACTACGATATCGCCTGCCCGGAGCGCTTCAACGAAGAGCATCTGCGCCAGATCGAAGCGAAAATGCTTGAGATCAGCGGTCGCAACATCACCGTCAAGCGCGAAGAGATGCCCCGCGAGGCGGCGATCGAGTTCTTCGCCAACACGCGCAAAGATCCGTACAAGGTCGAGATTCTCGAAGAGACGCTGAAGGAGGTCGCCACCGTGTCGGTCTACCATCAGGACGGCTTCGCCGACCTGTGCAGCGGCCCGCACCTGCCCTCGACCGGCAAGATCAAGGCGGTGCTGCTCACCAACATCTCGTCCTCCTACTGGCGAGGCGACTCGTCACGCGAAACGATGCAGCGCATCTACGGCATCACCTTCCCGTCGGACAAGCTGCTCAAGGAGCATGTCACCCGGATGGAGGAGGCTCGCAAGCGCGACCATCGCAAACTCGGCGCGGAGCTTGGCCTCTTCATGCTGACTCCCGAAGTGGGCAGCGGCCTGCCGATCTGGCTGCCGAACGGCGCGATCATCCGCAACGAACTCGAAACCTTCCTGAAGGGCGAGCAGCGCAAGCGCGGCTACGTGCCGGTTTACACGCCGCACATCGGCAACATCGAGCTGTACAAGCGTTCGGGCCACTATCCCTATTACAGCGATTCGCAGTTCCCGCCACTCACCTACAAGGACGAGACGGGGCGCGAGGAGCAGTACCTGCTCAAGCCGATGAACTGCCCGCACCACCACCTGATTTACAGTCAGACGCTGCGGAGCTACCGTGATCTGCCGATTCGCCTGACCGAGTTCGGCACGGTCTATCGCCACGAGCAGTCCGGCGAGCTGAATGGCTTGGTGCGCGCCCGCGGCTTCACGCAGGACGATTCGCACATCTACTGCCGTCCCGACCAGCTCGTTGACGAAATCTGCAACGCCATCGACCTGACCCGCTTCGTCTTCAACACGCTCGGCTTCGACGA
>JAAXWU010000041.1 GCA_013334855.1 Chlorobaculum sp.
CCATGATCCATCACGGCCAGGTGTGGCTCGAAAACATGCAGATCACCCCTTACATACACAACACGCTCGACGAACTCGAACCCAAACGCAGCCGCCGCTTGCTTTTGCACAAGGCGGAGATTCTGCGTCTGCAATCGAAAATCAGCGAGAAGGGGCTGACGCTCATTCCGCTCAAGGCGTACTTCAACAAGCGCGGCGTACTGAAGATCGAACTCGGCCTCGCTCGCGGCAAAAAGCTCTACGACAAGCGCGAGACGATCAAAAACCGCGACGCCGAACGCCAGTTGCAGCAACTCAGAAAACAGTATTAATTGACCTGGCCATTATCAGTATCAACAATTGCCCCGTCCCGAAAGCTTTCGGGACAGGATATACAGATACAGCAAAATAAACAGGGGCTTTAGCCCAATCTCTTACAACGGCGGCGATTGCGATTGTCAGTTGCCGGAGTATTAACCAGACGACATTTCCATCTGCCATGAATTTTCCATCCGTCAGGGAACAGCTCGATATCATCGTCAACAACACCGTCGAGGTCATCAGCACGGACGAGCTCGAACGCAAGCTCACCAAAAGCCTCAAGACCGGCACACCGCTGAAGATCAAGCTCGGCGCGGATCCATCACGGCCCGACCTGCATCTCGGTCACTCGGTGGTGCTCCGCAAGCTGCGTGAATTCCAGGATTTGGGGCACGAGGCTATTCTCATCATCGGCGACTTTACGGCCATGATCGGCGACCCGTCGGGCAAGAGCAAGACCCGTCCGCAGCTCACCGCTGAAGAGGCTCGCGAGAACGGCAAGAGCTACTTCGAGCAGGCCTCGAAAATCCTCGATCCCGAAAAGACCACCATCTGCTACAACGCCGACTGGCTGGGCCAGATGCAGTTCGCCGACGTCATCCGGCTCGCCAGCCACTACACGGTGGCGCGAATGCTGGAGCGCGACGACTTCGAGAAGCGCTACCGGTCGCAGACGCCGATCTCGATCCACGAGTTCCTTTATCCGCTCGCGCAGGGCATGGACTCGGTGCATCTGAAGAACGACGTGGAGCTTGGCGGCACCGACCAGAAGTTCAACCTGCTCGTCGGGCGCGACCTCCAGCGCGAGTATGGCATCGAGCCGCAGGTATGCATCACCATGCCGCTGCTCGTGGGCACCGACGGTGGCGAAAAGATGTCCAAGTCGCTCGGCAACGCCATCTGCTTCAACGACACGCCGGAGGATATGTACGGCCGGACGCTCTCGATTCCCGACACGCTGATCGAGACCTGGTGGAACCTGCTCGTGCCGCACCACAGCGGCAACGGCTCGCCAATCGCCGAACGGATCGTCGCCAATCCCCGCGAGACGAAGCGCGAACTCGCCCGCGAGGTGGTCGCGCAGTACTACTCGGCGGAGGACGCGGCCAAAGCGCAGGAGCACTTCGACCGGGTGATCGTCAACAAACAGGCCCCGGACGATCTCGCGACCGTCGAGTTCGAGGAGGCTTCGATGCCGCTCGTCGAGCTGCTCATGGCGCTCAAGGCGTTCCCGTCGAAGAACGAAGCGCGGCGCATGATCCAGCAGGGCGCGGTGCAGGCGGGCGAGGAGAAAATCTCCGACATCAACGCCATCATCGAGTTCAGCGATGAGCCGGTCATCATCCGCGCCGGAAAGCGTAAATTTTTTAAGGTGGCGAGCGGAAAAAAAACGTTTTGAATGCGTTCGCTTTTTCCTATAATTGCACAAACTGACGACTATTTTTCAACCTCTATCCGGAGAAACCACCTTGTCATTCGTCCCGACAAAAGTATTTTTCACCAAGGGTGTCGGAAGGCACAAAGAGTACCTCTCCTCATTCGAGCTTGCCCTGCGTGACGCAAAGATCGAAAAGTGCAACCTGGTGACGGTTTCCAGTATTTTCCCTCCCAAATGCGAGCGCGTCAGCGTCGAAGAGGGAATCAAGCACCTTTCGCCGGGACAGATCACCTTCGCGGTCATGGCCCGTAACTCGACCAACGAAAACAATCGCCTCATCACCGCTTCGGTCGGCGTGGCGCTTCCGGCGGACGACAGCCAGTACGGCTACCTCTCCGAGCACCATCCGTACGGCGAAACTGCCGAGCAGTCGGGCGAATACGCCGAGGACCTGGCCGCCACGATGCTGGCCACCACGCTCGGCATCGAGTTCGACCCCAACAAGGACTGGGACGAGCGCGAGGGCATCTACAAGATGAGCGGCAAGATCGTCAACTCCTTCAACATCACCGAGTCCGCCGAGGGCGAAACCGGCCTCTGGACGACCGTGATCTCCTGCGCGGTGCTGCTGCCGTAACGGAACCATCGCTCATATTTTTTGACCAGGCCGGGAATCGTCACGCGACAGATTCCCGGTTCTGTTTTCAGTCCGTCGCAGGGCGCGAAACGTCCGGCCTGGTGATCTCTGGTTCCGATTTCGATTTGGATCGAGGATGGAAAGAGTGATGGAAAAGAAGGGGCATTGCCTCGTTGTTCGTCGTGATGAATCCATATGGATTGCCGCGCCGCTTTGCGGCTCGCAATGACGAAAAAAACATTGATATGAAATCAGAACCCACAAGCACTCCCTCGTCATCGCGAGTCCCGACTTGTCGGGACTCGCGATCCATGCGTGTTTTCAGCAAGATGGATTACCACGTCGCTATGCTCCTTTCCATGAACATGCATTGTTTTGCCAGTATTTCGCTATATCGGTAACGCATGTAATGTGATGGATGCTGGCAACAAAAGATTGGGCTGAAGCCCCGGGATTTTTCTGACTGGCTCTCCCCGGCTTGAAAGCCGGGGCAATGTTAATGTAAAAGAACTGCATGTCCGACGGGCTAAAGCCCGCCTGAGTACAATTGGATTGCCACGTCCATGAGCGAGCTGCTTATGCTCCTAAGCAATTGCCCCGGACTTCAGTCCGGGGTTGTTGAAGAAATAGAAAAATCAGGGCTTTAGCCCAATTTCTTTTTCAATGTTGTTTCCACTTTTTCCCTGAGCAGATACACGCTGTTCAAGGTCTGTGTGCGGTAGCCGACCGGATACGGGAGACTCGCAATGACTGAGGTTTATCATTGATATGCCGCCAGGCTGCTGGCGTCTCGATCTTCGATTTGAATTTGGAGTGAGGATGGAAAAGGGGTCAGGAAAGGGCGAGGACAGACTCGCTGTTCGTCGAGATAGAAAACGGGACAAGAGCTGTAATGGCCTGAAGTTGAGTTCGAAGTGACTATATTACCGGTTGTTGCCGCGACCTCCGTGGAATACGCCACGATGGCGCGGTAAAAAACAGGGCAATCGTCAAATACGCCACCAGAGAAGCATGACACAGGAAGTGAAAACCGATGTGCTGGTTATCGGCAGCGGCATCGGAGGGCTTTATTTCGCCATCAACATGGCAGACCACGCCACGGTCACGATCATCACCAAAAAAGAGAGTTCCACCTCCAATACCAACTGGGCGCAGGGCGGCATCGCCGCGACCATCGCCCGCGACGACACGCCGGAGCTGCACATCGCCGACACGCACGACGCGGGCGCGGGGCTGTGCAACGAAGCGATGGTGAGCATTCTCGTGCACGAAGGGCCGGTGCACATCCGGCGGCTCATCGAGCTTGGCGTGGAGTTCACGACCAACCCCGATCACACGCTCGATCTCGGCAAGGAGGGCGGCCACTCGCGCAACCGGATCGTGCACGCCAAGGATCTGACGGGCCGCGAGGTCGAAACCGCGCTGCTCGCTCGCGTCGAAGCGCATCCTAACATCACGCTGCTGGAACACCACTACGCGCTCGAACTGATCACCGAGCACCACCTCGGCATCAAGACCAACGACATCACCTGCTACGGCGCGTACGTGCTCGACACGCTCAACCACAAGCCGAAGAAGATTCTCTCGAAAGTGACGATGGTCTCCTCCGGCGGGCTGGGCCACGTCTATCTGCATACAACCAACCCGGATATCGCCACGGGCGACGGCGTGGCGATGGCCTATCGCGCCGGGGCGGAGATCGCCAACATGGAGTTCATCCAGTTTCACCCGACCTCGCTTTTCCACCCAAAAGCCAAGTCGTTCCTGATCTCAGAAGCGGTGCGCGGATTTGGCGGCATCCTGCGCAACAAGGAGGGCGAAGCCTTCATGCACCACTACGACCGGCGCGAAAACCTCGCTCCGAGGGACATCGTGGCGCGGGCCATCGACTCGGAGATGAAGAAGAGCGGCGACGAATGCGTCTTTCTCGACGTGACCCACATCGACGCGGAGCGGGTGAAGGAGCACTTCCCGCACATTTACGAGACCTGTCTCGAATTCGGCATCGACATGACCGCCGAGATGATTCCTGTGGTTCCGGCGGCGCACTACTCCTGCGGCGGCATCACGACCGACAACCGGGGCCGCAGCACCATCAGCCGCCTCTACGCCTGCGGCGAGGCGAGCTGCACGGGCGTGCACGGCGCGAACCGCCTGGCGAGCAACTCCCTGCTCGAAGCACTCGTCTTCGCCTGGCGCTCCAGCGAGGACATCAAGGGCGAGCTGAACGCCATCCATCACGAGCGCGAGTTTCCCGACTGGGACGACTCCGGCACGTCGAATCCCGAGGAGTGGATACTCGTGGCGCACAACAAGAAAGAGACGCAGGCGATCATGAACGACTACGTCGGCATCGTGCGCAGCGACCTGCGCCTCGACCGCGCCCGCCGCCGCATCGACTTCCTGAAGGAGGAGACCGAGGCCTACTACAAAAAAACGAGGATCACCCCGCAGATCATCGAACTGCGCAACATCATCAAGGTAGCGAGCCTCGTCATCCAGAGCGCCATCAAACGCCGCGAATCCCGCGGCCTGCACTATACGACGGATTTCCCGGAAAAGGACGACAAGCACTACCTGAAAGACACCGTGCTGCGGTCGTTTTAGGAGTGAATTGGGGGTTTGTTCATAATCCTATAGGAAGAATAGCTCAAAAGAAATCCTCTGATAGGTCGTCAGAGGTTATAGCGCAGCATAAATTAGCTGCATGAACAACAGCCAGTTACCAACTTAAACTCGACCCGATTTTGTCTGCCGGGCGGGGTATAGTTCACCTCTTTTCCAGGATTAGGCAGATCATTCTAAACATTGTTCGCGCTATGGAAATGAATGAACCCCTGGCACTCTGCAACCTGGTCATCGTCGCGCTAACCGCGTATGTGACCTATCAAGGGTTCGAGCAGGTCACGTTCCGCGACAAACTGATCTTTGAGCCGGTTCGAATCCTCAGAGGCAAGCAGTACTACCGCATTGTGTCTTCGGGATTCATTCATGCGGACTGGAATCATTTCCTTTTCAACATGTTCAGTCTCTACTCCTTTGGAAGCAGTATCGAGATATTCCTCGGCGTGCAGACCTTCCTGTTCATCTACTTTGCAGGAATCATTGGCGGGAATCTGTTGTCTCTGTATCTTCACCGTAATCACAACTATCGCGCCTTGGGTGCTTCCGGTGGTGTTTGCGGCGTGATCTTTGCCTCCATCTTCCTGTACCCTGGCGGCAAAATCAACATTTTTTTCATCCCGATCGGCATCCCGGCCTCGGTCTACGCCATACTCTTCCTCATCTTCTCATTTATTGGAATGCGCGCACAGCTTGGCAACGTTGGTCATGATGCTCATCTCGGCGGCGCACTGATCGGACTCCTGACGGCCACCATCCTGCATCCTTACATTCTTCGGCTCAGTCCGGTTCTCTATCTTTCAGTCATTCTCATCACCGGGGCACTTTTTCTGTACGCATACAAACACCCCGCATACCCGCAGATTCATCTTCCGCTTTCGCGCACCCATCGGGAACAAGCCGGACGCGACTTGAAGAACGATCTTCAGAAGGCCAAGCACGGCGATAATGAGCAAACATTGGATGGCCTGCTTGACAAGATTTCGAAGGAGGGAATTCATAGCCTCACAATGTCCGAGATAAAAAAGCTACGATCCCTTTCACAGAACAGGAACTCATCAGGAAGATAATTATGCGAACCAGAGCCTCCAGATTACGTCGGTTCCGTCGCCGAATCTGATAGTAGTCGTTAATCGTTCATAAAATTCATTGTCGAAGCGCGATAATCAGCTCGATGGCCTCGACAAGCTATATCCCGCCCGCAGATTGAACAGAAATATTCTCTTTCATCCTTTCCCCTCGATTCCCTCCAGCAGACGCGCAATCTCTTGTGGCAAAGGCAATTGGCCTTGAAGCTCTTTGGGGAGCGTTCTGGTGATTTCGTAGGTCGCGACGCCGATGGGCTTTCCGGCATCATGCAGGGCGTATTCCACTACCGTGCGATTTTTATCCTTGCACAGGATGATGCCGATGGAGGGATTTTCGTCCTCCTGCCGCACCAGCCTGTCCAGCGCCGTCAGATAAAACTGCATCTTGCCGACGAATTCCGGCATGAATTTGCCGATTTTCAGTTCGATGGCAACCAGCGCCAATATTCGTCGCCATCCACCTCGAGCCGGTACTGGCTGCCCATGAAGGCGAACATGCCGCCCATCGCCCGAAGAAAATTCTCTATCTTTCCGATCAGCGCTCGTTCCAGCTCTTGCTCGCCGTGCTTTTCGGCCAACTCCAGAAAATCGAACGTGTATTCATCCTTCACCGCAAGTTTCGCCTGCGCACGAAGTCCCGGCGTCAAAGCCTGATCGAAATTGGTCTGACCAAGCAGCGATTTCTCATAACTCTGGTTGCCGATCTGATGAATGAGCACGTTCTTCGACCACCCGAACTTGCGAGTCATGCGGATGTAAAACTCCCGTTCGAGCGCATCCTTGCAGCGTTGCAGTATGACAAGATTGTGCGACCACCCGATTTGTGCAACCAGTGGTTGCACTCGCGCATCGTCGCGATAGAGCAGGTAAAACTCCCGCATGTAAAAGATGTTCCTGCGCGAAAACCCGCTGATTCCGGGAAAGGCCGCCCGGAGATCGCGGGACAGTTGTTCGGCAATCGACGAGCCATGTTCGGCATCGACCTGCCGCTCGACGATCATCCGTCCTATATCCCAATAAAGCCCGACAAGCTCCTTGTTGACAGACTAGAGAGCTTCGTACTGCGCGGATCGAACGCGCTCCTTGATCTCGGCCAGAAGGCGCGGATATATTTTTGAAAGGTCAGTCATGGGGTCCAGGAGCAATAGTTCTGATCGGTGAGAAGTGCACAAGCCGCAGGGGCGGCGTGCAAATCTATGTACGAAGAGTACGCCGGATTATCAAAGAAAGCTTTGAGGAGGTTTCTGAAAAATTCGACTGGCGAGAAGACTTGTCGCCTCAACCGGTTACCCGCACAGCGGGCAAGTGGTATCGCGGCGGATGGCGATTTTGTGGAAGTTCATCGCGAGGGCGTCGAAGGTGAGCAGCGCGTTGGTGAGCGGTGTGCCGATGCCGAGCAGGCGTTTGATCACTTCGATGGCCTGGATGGCACCGATGGCGCTGCGCCGCGCTGAATCGTTTGCTCGATGAGACTGACACCAGCCTGACGCTGACGACGCTTTCGCGAGCGGCGACAGTGCTCGGGAAGAAATTTCGTATCGATCTGGAGGGGTGAGGTTTGCTATTGATAGAATCGTTACTTACCTTGAAAATAAATTGTCTCAGGTCATAAAGATGTAAGTACCACAATGGTTTTACACATGTTTTTAAACAAGCGCAGTCACGGAGTGAAAAGCCCGGTTGACCTGTTTGTTGCCGGTTTAGACTGACCTGTTTAAGCCGACAGGTATAAATGATTATTAATTTCATTAACTTATTTACAATTAAATAATTAGCTGGTCTGTGAGTGTGGGTTTGAACTTGTCTTATACAGAAAGTAGCTTTCTGTCTTTGCTGGATTAGGCAGATCAGTCTAAACATTGTTAGGCACTTGCACTATTTTGCAAATCAAATTTCAAAAGGAAGTCTATATGAGCCATGTTTTTATATCTTATGTTCGAGATGATCAGGAAATAGTTGATTTCCTTTGCGATGAACTCCGCTCTCATGGCATAGAGATTTGGCTAGATCGAGATTCAATAAAACCTGGCTTAAGATGGCGATCTGCAATTCGAAAAGCAATTACCGAAGGCACTTTTTTTATTGCTTGTTTTTCTCGAAGTTACAATGAACGCAATCGAACCTATATGAATGAGGAAATAACAACAGCAATAGATGAACTCCGCACTCATTCCTCTGATACGGCTTGGTTCATTCCCGTTTTAATAACCGAAGCATCTGTGCCAGATTTAGAAATTGGTGCTGGTGCAACGCTAAAAGACATCCAACAAGTTGAACTATACAAAAACTGGGATGAGGGAATGAGAAGAATTATTCAAACTATTAGTCCAGCAGGAAAGCAGTTTTCTGCACGGCGATACCGCATAGGGAATGTTCAATCTGATGTTTACATGGATATTTTAGGTGGTGGTGACCATTATTTTGATCGTAGCAATCTAAAATTTGAATATAAACATGAATGGTCGTCATTGCCTGAGCCAATCGAGAAAGACCGTGTATCTCGAATAGCAAATATGGAACGCGAAGCAAAGGATAAAGGGCAAATATTTTTCAATGGACCTGCAATCAGTTTGCGGTCATTTGATCTAAATGTTATTCAGTCAATGAATGGAAAGGAGGAGAAAAAAATTACTCTGCATTTACGACCAACCTGCTGGCACGATTTTGCTCTAGCGAATAGAAATATTGACGAAAAAATATTAGTTGGAAAAAGTTATAAAACTATAAAAGAAGAATATGCAGATGAGAACAATTTAGTTACCACAAGAAACGTTGATTGGATTCAATTAACCAATATTTTAACAGTGTCAATTGTAATGTTAACAAGAGATAATTGGACATTATTAGGACGACGAACAAAACGAGTGGATAATGCAAGTGATGTATTTACAGCATCAGCAGCGGAAAATATCCATCGTTGGAAAGACGAGCCATCAAATTTTGATAATCCTTGGTCTTTGCCAAAAGAATTTTCCAAAGGTGGCTCTAACGTAACATGGGACTACAAACCTTCTGCTTGTCCAAACCCATTTTTTACAGTATTGAGAGGAATCCGAGAGGAAGTAGCTGGAGAAGTTGCTCAAGCCGCAACAGTGGACGATATTAAGTTTTTGAGTCTCGCATGGAATTTCGCCAACTTCCAGCCTCATTTATATGCGTTTCTAAAAGTGGATATGCGACAAAATGAAATTGAGAGAATTCTATCTGCTTCTCGTGGCGACGATAGTTGGGAGACAAATCTAGTGCCAGTTGCCTTTGAACCTAGCGGTCAATTAAAGAATTATCTGAAGAATGAAAAGTGGGCAGAAGTTAGTAAAGGTGCAATTTTGCGATCACTGGTGCATGTACATGGATATGAAGAAGTAAATAAAGCCTTATTGTGAGGTTGTCTAATTTGCAAAATCTAATTTTAGTGAAAAAAACGTGCCTAACAAAGCGTGCACCTGACGCGTGGGATTCTTCGCGATTTACAAGCATTTTTCTGGCTTCGAGTTTTTCCTGTTCCCAAGCATTGTCTATGCTCGCCCACACGCAGGTATTAATCCGGCATACAAATAGGTGTCTTTTGATTTATTATTGCTATATTAGCAATAATGAAAGAAAATGATGCACGATCATATACAACGGATCAACAAAAACTGCTCCGTATAAAGGCAGTTGACATGGTATTCAAAAATGGCTTTACTCAACGAGCAACGGCCAAGGCGCTCGGTGTTTCCCGCCAACATGTTGTCAAATGGTGCCAAGCGTTTTCAAACGGGGGCTGTGAGGCGCTTGAGCTTGGACGTCGTGGTCGGCGACCAGGCGAACAAATGCTTCTGAAATCATGGCAATGCGCTGTTATTGTCAACACCATTCGTGATCATACTCCCGATCAACTGAAACTGCCGTTTGTGCTGTGGGAGCGAATCGGCGTGCGTGAACTGATTCAGAAAAAATTTGGCATCACGCTGGCATTACGAACGGTCGGCGAGTATTTGAAACGCTGGGGGATGACCCCACAACGTTTTGTAGAACGAGCGTATGAAAGAAATCCTCAGGCCGTTGAACAATGGCTGAACCATGAATTCCCAGCCATCAAAGAGCGGGCGGCAAAAGAGGGGGCAACGATTCTTTGGGGAGACGAGACCGGGGTGCAGAACACGGCCAATGCAGGCCGAAGCTACTCGCCCAGCGGCAAAACGCCGGTCATCAGGCGATCAGGAAAGCAGCTCAAGGCGAACATGATTTCAGCCATAACGAACCGGGGTGAAGTCCGGTTCATGATTTACTCTGAAAAGATGAACCAGCAAATGTTTCTTCGTTTCCTTGAAAGGTTGATCTTGACGTTCCCAGGCAAAGTGATGTTGATCATCGACAACCTCAAGGTTCACCACGGCAACAAAGTTACCGCTTGGGTCGCCGAGCACTCCGAGCAAATTGAACTCTTCTTTATTCCCGCTTACAGCCCTGACCTGAATCCTGACGAGTACCTGAACCGCGACCTGAAGAAAAATGTCAATGGTCGCTTGATTCCGAGAACGGAAAGTGAGCTGAAAATGAATCTTTTATCATTTATGCGAAAGCTGCAAAAGCTCCCTGATCGCGTGATGAGTTATTTCAATTCAAGTGCCATCAGCTATGCTGCGTAATCTCTAATGCGTGTCGCCTATTTGCTTGCCGGATTAATAACGCAAACCGTTAGTCGTTCATAACAATCAACAAGCAAAAGAGGCTTGTTGCGTCAACCAATTACCGCACACCCCGCACCCCGCATCCCGCCGCACGGTGACTTTGCGGAAGCTCATCGCCAGCGCGTCGAACGTCAGCAGTGCGTCAGTCAGCAGTGTGCCAATATCAAGCAAATATTTGATCGCTTCGAGGGCCTGGATGGAGCCGATGACGCCGGGGAGTGCGCCGATGGGGCCTTGGGGCGTACCGCCAACCGGTGCGCCGTCTTCGTGGAAAACGCAGCGGTAGCAGGCGGTTTTGCCGGGAATGATGGTCATGGTCTGGCCGTGGAAGTTGCCGATTCCGGCGTGGGACCACGGTTTCGACGCTTCGTGGCAGGCGCGGGCGATGAGGAATTTGGAGTCGAAATTGTCCGTGGCGTCGATTATAAAGTCGTATCCGGCGAGTATTTCCGGTGCGTTCTCGGCGCTTATGCGGAATGGGTGAGTTTCGATGCGGATCGACGGATCGAGCGCTTCGAGACGCGCTTGCGCCGAAGCGGTTTTGTTTGCGCCGACCGAGGCGGTGGTGTGCAGAATCTGGCGCTGGAGGTTCGAGAGATCGACCGTGTCGCCATCCATAAGGCCGATGGTGCCGACTCCTGCCGCCGCGAGGTAGAACGCCGCCGGGGAGCCGAGGCCGCCCGCGCCGATCACCAGCACCTTCGAGCGGAGCAGCTTTTCCTGCCCCGCCTCGCCGATTTCCGGCAGCGCGAGGTGGCGGGCGTAGCGCTGGCGTTGCTCGTCAGTCAAACTCACGCCTTCTCCTCAGCGGCGAGCGGGTTGTTGTAGGCCGCGTCCCAATTCTTGAAGACCGGATCGAGATTTTTGGCTCGCAATGCGGCGCAGAACGCCTCGGCGCTCCGGTCGTCGCTCACCTCGAACTGGCTCGCGCTCGCGGCGTCCGCCTCGACGTAGCCGCCCACGGTCGTCCGGCTGGCGATGCTCATGCGGGTGATGCCGAGGCCCGCCATGCCGTCGCGAAACGTCGAACTTTCGCGGGTCGAGAGCACCAGATCGATGTCGGGCAAACCGACGCGGAACGCGAAGATCATTCGCGCGAGGAATCGATCCGAAACCGTGAAGTTTGGCTGAAAGCCGCCTTCCTGCGGGCGGATGCGCGGGAACGAAACCGAGACGCCCGCCTTCCAGTACGTCTTACACAAATACCTCGCGTGGCGTAACAGGGCGAGCGCTTCGCCGACCGGCTCCGACAGGCCGAGCAGCGCCCCGATGCCGACGCTACGGATGCCGCCGGTGAGGGCGCGTTCCGGGGTTTCGAGCCGTTCGAGGAAATCCTGCTTCGGCCCCCAGCGGTGCAGGTCGCGATAATTATCCGGGTCGTAAGTCTCCTGGTAGATCGTGATGCCGGTGCAGCCGCACTCTGCGAGGCCGCGATATTCGGCGACGCTCATCGGAAACGCCTCGACGACGACGCGAGGCATGTGGCGGGCGGCGATCTCCACGGCGCGGCGCAGATAGTCGAACCCCACCGCCGCAGTACGCTCGCCGGTGAGCAGCAGCACGTCGCCGATGCCGAGCGCCTTCATCGCGAGCAGCTCCTTTTCGATCTCGCCCGCATCGAGCTTGCGGCGTGGCGAAGTTCTGTCCGACGCGAAGCCGCAGTAGACGCAGCCGCTCGAACAAAAATTCGACAGATAAAGCGGCGCGTAGAGCGAGATGATGCGTCCGAAGCGCCGTAGCGTGACCGCCTGCGCCTCGGCGGCAAGCCGTTCGAGCGACTCGTCGTCCGGTTGCCGCAAGAGCGGCTCGATGTCAGCCGAGAGGCGCTCGTCCGTCAGCCATGCGGGCAGCGCACTCACGAAGCCGCTCCGAGGAACGAGGTGAGCGGACTCGTCGCCACCGCCGCGCCTGAACGAGCCATCAGCCCCGCGTTCCGCGCCTCGAATCCCGCCTCGACCGCCTTGGCGAAGGCGCTCGCCATCGCCGCCGGATCGCGGGCCACCGCCACGGCGCTGTTGACCAGCACCGCGTCGCATCCCATCTCCATCGCCGCGCACGCCTCCGACGGCGAGCGCAGGCCGGCATCCACGATCACCGGAATTTTGCTTTCGCGGATGATGAGGCGGATCATCTCCGAATTCGCCAGCCCCTGCCCGCTGCCGATGGCCGAGCCGAGCGGCATCACCGAGCTGCAACCGACCTCTTCGAGCCGCTTGGCGAGCACCGGGTCAGCCGGAATGTAGGGCATGACGAGGAACCCTTCGGCGGCAAGTATTTTGCACGCCTCCCAGGTCTCAATGGGGTCGGGCATCAGATGGTGCGGGTTCGGATGAATCTCCACTTTGATGAACGGGCTGCCGGATAGTTCACGCGAAATATGCGCCGCCTTGATCGCCTCGCTGGCCGTGGCCGCGCCGGAGGTGTTGGGCATCAGCGTGAGGCCCTCGATTTGCGAGAGCGGCCCGAAGAGATCGTCCTCGGCCTGCTCGCGGTTGAAACGCCGCAGGGCGACCGTGACGAGCTGCGCACCCGACGCGCGGACGGCCTCGATCATCGCCGAAGTGCTGCTGAATTTGCCGGTGCCGAGAATCAGGCGGGATGAGAAGGTATATGAGCCTAAGCGAAGTGAATCCATGAATTTGAAAACTGGGTTTTGGCGGCGATCAGCCTCCGCCTGCAAAAACGAGCACCTCTACCTGGTCGCCAGCCTGCAGTACGCGCGACGGGCGCTCCTCCGGTCGAACGATATTTTCGTTGACCACGACGGCCACAGGCTGACGATCCGCTTCCGCGATGACCAGCAGCTCCGAAACCGTCGCGCCCGCCGGAATCTCCCTGCGTTCGCCGTTGAGGGTTATGGCGATGGTTGGCATGAGAAATGGATAGTGATAAACGGTTTGTTTCGTGCCTGACGACAAATATACACGTTCCGCACTGGCCTCAAAATGAAATGTACGTGTGCGAGTTATTGCTCCGGCCATTAAAACTCTTAAACAATTGCCCCGGACTTCAGTCCGGGGTATGCGGATAAGATAAAATGAATCAGGGCTTTAGCCCAATATTTTACTACAGCCTCGATTGCGGTTTTTTGTTGCCGGAGTCATAATTACAGATCGAAACCAGAAGAAGGGTGTTCGTTATTCTATCGAACCCCGGCTTGAAAGCCGGGGCAATGTGAATGTAAGAGTTTCAAGTGTCCGTCGGGTTAAAACCCTCCTGAATGCAGGAGCGTTCCACTTACCCCTCGATGCCCGCAAACAGATCGGTGCTGAGGTAGCGTTCGCCGGTGCTTGGGATGATGGCGACGATGGTTTTGCCTGCTGACGAGGAGCGTTTCGCCACTTCGAGAGCCGCGTGAACCGCCGCGCCTGACGAAATGCCGCAGAGGATGCCCTCCTGCGCGGCGAGGGCACGGGCGGTCGAGATGGCGTCCTCGTTGTTCACCGTGGCAACCTCGTCGATCAGCGACACGTCGAGCACCTCCGGCACGAAGCCTGCGCCGATGCCCTGGATTTTGTGCGGCCCTGGCTGGCCGCCCGAAAGCACCGGCGAGGCTGCCGGTTCGACGGCGATACTCTTGAAGCCCGGCTTCAGCGCCTTGATGAAGCGCGAGGTGCCGGTGATGGTGCCGCCCGTGCCGACGCCCGAGACGAGGATGTCCGCCTTGCCCTCGGTGTCGTTCCAGATTTCGGGGCCGGTGGTTGCCTGGTGAATCCTTGGATTGGCCGGATTGCTGAACTGGCCGGGGTTGAAGCTGTTCTTTTCAGCCTCCACGATCCGCGCCGCCTCTTCGATGGCACCTTTCATCCCTTTGGGGCCGGGGGTGAGCACCAGCTCCGCGCCGAGGTAGCGCAGCAGCTTGCGCCGTTCGATGCTCATGGTTTCGGGCATCGTGAGCAGCAGCCGGTAGCCGCGCTGGGCGCAGATGAAGGCAAGCGCGATGCCGGTGTTGCCGCTGGTCGGCTCGACGATGAGCGTTTTCCGGTCGATCAGCCCCTCCGATTCGGCGGCTTCGATCATGGCTCGTCCGATGCGATCCTTCACGCTGCCGAGCGGGTTGAAGAATTCGAGCTTGAGCAGAATATCGGCTTCGAGGCCCGCGGCGAGCTTGTTGAGCCGCACCAGCGGCGTGCGTCCGATGGTGCTCGTGATGTTCGGGATGATGGCCATGTCGTTACGTTTTAAATGGTTGCGAGTGCCTGCATGAGGTCCGCTTCGAGATCCTCCGCGTTTTCGAGGCCGACCGACAGCCGCACCAGATCGTCGGTGCAGCCGCGCCGCTGCTTTTCCTCCCTGCTCAGCGGGCCGAGGGTCATCAGCGCGGGCGAGGCGACGAGCGACTCCACTCCGCCGAGACTGTCGGCGATGATGAAGAGCTTCGTGGCCTCAAGCATCTTCCGAACCGCCGGGAGGCCGCTCTTGAGCGCGATGGTCAGCATTCCGCCGAAGCCGCTCATCTGGCTCTTGGCCAGCTCGTGCTGCGGATGCGACGCGAGGCCGGGATAGATCACCCGCTCGACGGCGGGATGCTTTTCAAGCGCCCGCGCCAGATGCAGCGCGTTTTTCTGGTGCTCCTCCATGCGGATTTTCAGCGTCTTGACGCCGCGCAAAACGAGCCAGCAGTCCCACGGGCCGGGAATCGCCCCCGCCGCGCCCTGGTAGTTGCGGATCGTGTGGTGCAGCCGCTCGTCCGAGGTGATGACCGCGCCGCCGATAACGTCGCTGTGGCCGCCGAGATACTTGGTGGTGCTGTGCACGACGATGTGCGCCCCGAGGTCGAGCGGCCTCTGGAAGTAGGGGCTGGCGAAGGTATTGTCCACGGCGAGCACGATGCCCCGCTCATTGGCGATTGCGGCGAGGGCGCGGATGTCGGAAATCTGCAAGAGCGGGTTCGATGGCGTTTCGAGCCAGATCATGCGGGTTTTCGGGCGGATGCAATCCAGATAGCTCTCGGTCGCCTCGCTCGCCGCGTAGGATGTCTCGACCCCCCACGGGCGCATGAGCTGCTCGAAGATGCGGTAGCTGCCGCCGTACACGTCGAGGCTGGAGACGACGTGATCGCCCGGCTTGAGCACCTGCAACGCCCCCATCATCGCCGCCACGCCGGAGGCGAAGGTCGTGCCGTGCCTGCCGTTTTCAAGCAGGGCGAGGGTCGATTCAAGCGCCGAGCGCGTCGGATTGCCGATGCGCGAATAGAAGAACTCCCCCCGCTCGTCGAGGCTGGGCCGCTCGAAGGTGGAGGTCTGGTACAGCGGCACGGTCACCGAACCGGTATAAGGATCAGGCGTCTGCCCGTCGTGAATGGCGAGTGTTTCGAAGTGCATGAAATGTGTTGCTCGGTCGTTTGTACGGATGCAGAAACAAGGTAAGCAGAATTCACGGTTCCTGCGTACCGCGTTTATGGTATTTCTATGGGAGAAATGTGCGACGCTGGCTTTTAGACGGTTCTCATATTCGCTAACTTTCGCAATGAGCAACGCCTGAAAAAGAACTTATGACAGCACTCAAGCGAATGAAGGAGGTAACCGATGGATGATCTTGAATATCAGTCGGTGCGGTATGATGTTGCGGCGGCTATCAAGAAGGATTTTGAGAATGAGGAGTTCCGCAAAGAATATGACGCGCTTGAGCCGAAGTACGCGCTGATCCGGGAGCTGCTTGAAGCGCGAAAGAACTCCGGCATGACGCAGGAGGCGGTCGCGAACAAGATTGGTACAACCAAAAGCGCCATTTCACGGCTTGAGGGCGGCAGTCAACATGCGCCATCTATTTCTACACTGAGAAAATACGCTGAAGCCGTCGGATGTTATCTGGTGATCAGGCTGGAGCCGAAACGCAAATCCGCTGATGGCTGATAGTTTTTTATGCCCAGTAAGATGTCGTATCTTTGCGTGATTGCACTGTCGTATTTGTGCAAATGTAAATAACGGTAAATCAATGAGTAAGTACGGAACTATCGAGTACAGGATCATGGCGAGAATCGCGAGGAAGAAGAGTGCTGTTTTTGTGCGTGATGATTTCAGCGATATAAGCGATTACGATCAGGTGGGCAGGGTACTCAGAAATCTGACAAAAAAAGGGAGCCTTATCCGTTTGGGGTACGGCGTGTATGCCAGGGCGAAAAAATCTCCGATAAACGGCGAGACGGTACCGGTCGCCCCATTGCCTGTCCTTGCAAAAGAGGCTCTGCAACGTCTCGGCATAGAAACCGCACCGTCCCGTTTGGAAGAGGCATACAATGCCGGAAAGACGACTCAGGTTCCCACGGGCCGCCTGATCGGCGTGAAGGGGCGCGTAAACCGGAAACTTGGATACCGCGGAGCATTTATCAGCTATGAACGCACGGCCTGAGCGAACCGAACTCGAAGAGATTTCGCTTCTTACGGGAATCGATCCTTCGTTTATTGAAAAGGACTGGTTTGTAACGCAGGTTGTGGCGGCTCTGGCAGCGTTCAGCTATGCAGGCTTCGAATTGATCTTTACTGGCGGTACGGCTCTTTCGAAGGCTCACAAGCTCATCGAGCGTTTTTCGGAGGATGTGGATTTCAGGGTGATTGCACCGCAAGAGCAGCAAAGCCGAAAGGCGCGTTCTGAATTGAAAATGGTTACGCTGCATAGAGCCAATCAAGCTGGAGCCGAAACGCAAATCCGCCGATGCCTGACCAGTTTGTCGTGAATGTCTCTCTGAACTGTTGATGATTGCAAAAAATATCTCGATGCAGCATGACAGATTACAAGTACACGCCGTATTTTGAGCATGAGGTTTTACGCAAGAGGCCTTATCTTAAAAAAGGAGTGGTGCATACAGGTGCTGAAAAATCCTTTGAGGGTTGAACGTCAGGACGAAAATCGATTCCGGTTCTGGGGTCGTGTCGAAGAGCTTGGCGGCAAAGTACTGCGAGTAGTTACCCTTGAGGACAGGATTACTATACATAACGCTTTCCCGGATAGAGGATTCAAAGAATGAAAATCAGCTATTATCCTGATACGGATTCGCTCTACATCGATCTGTCGGAGCAGCCGAGCGCCGAGAGCCGAGAGGTTTCGGAGGGGGTTGTTCTGGATTACGGCGCGGATGGGCGGCTTGTGGGGATTGACATCGATAACGCCAGCAAAAAGGTGAATCTCAAAACGCTGACCCTCAACAAACTCCCCACCGACGAGCAGACGTTTGCCGCATAGACCTTGAGCGCCCGCCGGATCGGGCATTCAGTTCATCGATTCTGCTTGTTACCGGGTTTGGTCGTCGAGCGCATTGAGCTTTTTGGCGTCGGCGCTCTTTGCTGAATGCTCGCTATTTCGGTATCTTCTCCGTAGTCGCCCAATCAGTACCGAGCCGTTGACGCAACCCAAACCTCTCGGCCATGGTGAATCCTCGATTCTGGACATTACTTTTTCCTAAATTGAGCGATTCTCTTCAACGATAAAACTCTAAGTGTTTATTTTATAATGCTTTATGCTATTGTTAAGCTTCATCCGATGGGTGGAATTAAATTTTTTATAGATAAAACCTTTTAAAATAATGAGTTATGGTTCTAATTGGACGGTTTTCCTGAGCGGAATCGCTCAATTTAGGTTTTTATCATCTTGTTTCTGGCACCTATGCTTACTCTCGCGAATAGCTCTTTTTTACTTCGGTCTAGTATAGCTCATTTGAATGGGGAGGCATGAGGATTAACGACGGTGAACAGAATAGCAAAAAAAGAGGTTACATTTTTTGCTATCTTTCATTCTTAAAATAAAAGAATAGCAAAGCGATGAGAGAATTTGATGATTGGGTTCGTAAAACAGCTAAAGAAAATATTTTAGCTATTGAAGATCACTTAACGGCAGATGTGATATTCTTTTATGGGCCCATTTATCCATCATTGGAGAAAAAATTCCGAGATTTTATTGAACAATTAAAATCTGATAATTCGGCGAGGAATCGGCTTGCAGTTATTTTAGATTCTCCTGGTGGCAGTGCTGAAACTGTTGAGAAACTTGTTCATATAGTACGCTATCATTACGATGAGGTGTTTTTTGTCATTCCTGATGAAGCAATGTCAGCAGGTACCATATTTGCATTATCAGGAGATAGGATATACATGGATTATACGTCGTCATTAGGCCCGATTGATCCACAGGTTTATAACGGGAAAGAGTGGGTGCCTGCACTTGGTTATTTGGATCAGGTTGAGAAGATGCTATCTAAATCTGCAAAAAAGGAACTTACAGATGCTGAATTGGTGATTTTACAGAATCTTGATTTAGCGATGCTTAGCCGGTATGAGCAGGCAAAAAATCTCACCGGGACTTTGCTGAAGGAGTGGTTGGTTGAGTACAAATTTCGTGATTGGGTTGTTCATGAGAGTGATACTGCAAAAAAAGGACAGCTTGTAACAAGAGAGGAGAAAGAAGAGCGTGCTGAAAATATTGCGAACCTTCTTTCAGATAATAAGCTATGGCATTCGCATGGCAGAAAAATTGGATTAAGAACCTTACAAGATGTACTTCAATTGAAGATCGAAGATTTTTCTAATGATGAGCCTTTTCGTAAAAAAGTTCGCACATATACTGAATTCATAACAGATTACCTTACACGCCATGGGATACAATCATTTTTGCACAACAGGGTCTTCTTCTGACATGGCTCAGAAGGTTTCAGCTGCAGTTCAAGCTGAAAAACAATCGAGAACACCAGAGCAGAGAGCAAATATGGTGCAGTTACTTACGAAAATTGCTGATTTAGAGGAACGTGGATTCATCAAAAGGCAGGAATTTAAGTCTCCAACAACGGCAGATTTTGAGAGAGAAATGGCATATGTGAAAAAAGGTGTTCTCTGATCTATACGATTGACTCTATTTTAGCTCGGCCATGTGCCGGGCTTTTTTTACCCCGCCGTTTTATAAACGCCTTCTTCCACAGTAGCCAGAAACTTCTTCCACAGTAGCCAGAAATCCAATCAATCCTGATTTCGGTTCATCTCTTTTCATTTCCCCCGTCCAAAAATCTCCCGTCTGCACCCACACCAATAATCTCCACCCAGGACATCCTCCTCCCCCCGTACCGTGTTTACGGTATTTGTATGGTATATCACGTCCATCTCGTCGATTTCGGTGTTTTATTGGCCTCGTTGATAGTGCCTGTTGGCGCGAAACATCAGGGCGACGTGGGTGAGCGGTTGAAACCAGGGTCTGCAAAACCTTCTCTTTGCGCAAGTTCGAATCTTGCCGTCGCCGCGCTTCCTAAACCATGCAACACCGAACCGAAAAGAGAGCGATACCATGCCAGAACCAGCAAACAACGTGAAACAGCCTGCCACCGACCGCATCGGCATGATGAAGCAGACGCAGCCGGAGTTGTACGTCATGCGCCTCAAAGCGCTTGCCGGTGATCTCAGCTCCTTTCAGCTTGCCGCCATAGCCGAGGTGGCCGAGCGGTACGGCAAAGGGGTCGTGCACCTCTCCACCCGTCAGGGGGTTGAAATCCATCACGTCCACAAGGACGATCTCGACGACGCCAAACTCGCGCTGCACGAAGCGGGCGTGGAGATGGGCGCTTGCGGGCCGCGCGTTCGGGGCATCCTTGCCTGCCCCGGCGCGGAGACCTGCAAGTGGGGCGTCATCGATACCAAGCAGCT
>JAAXWU010000042.1 GCA_013334855.1 Chlorobaculum sp.
CGAAAGGCACGGCGACCTTCCTTTTGCTCGGCAATGTCTGCACCCGCTCCTGTCGCTTCTGCGCTGTAGCTACCGGACAACATCCGGCGCTGCCCGACACGGCGGAACCGGCTAAAATCGCCGAGGCGGTCAAGACGATGAAGCTCCGGCACGCCGTCCTGACCAGCGTCAATCGCGACGATCTCTCTGACGGCGGTGCGGCGCACTGGGTAGAGACCATCCGGGCTATCCGCTCGGTGAATCCAGCCGTAAGCCTCGAATGCCTCATTCCCGATTTCAGCGGCGATGAGCGAGCGCTCGACATGGTGATGGCGGAAGCGCCGGAGGTGCTGAATCACAACATCGAGACCGTGCCGTCACTCTACGGCAAAGTACGCCCCCAGGCTTCTTACGAGCTGTCGCTCTCGATCATCGAGCGGGCGAAGCGCAAGTTCAGGCTCGCCACCAAATCCGGCATGATGGTCGGCATGGGCGAAACGCCGGAGGAGGTCGAGGCGTCGCTACGCGACCTGCGCCGTCACGGCTGCGACATGGTGACTATCGGCCAGTATCTGCAACCGACCGCCGCGCACCTGCCGGTCGAGCGCTACGTCACTCCCGATGAGTTCGAAAAGTATCGCAAAATCGCGCTCGACGCCGGATTCCGGCACGTCCAGTCCGGTCCGTTCGTGAGAAGTTCCTATCACGCCGACCTTTTCGAGCCTGTCGAACCAGTTTCCTGAACCAAAACTCTGTATCTCTCATGCACAACATTCCGGCGCCTCTACAGATTTACGCTTACTGGGCCATAGCGATTCTCATCGGCATCATCTTCTTCCGCAAGGATGTCATGACTTCGAACTCCGATTTCGGCCCGAAGCGCCTCGGCCTGCTTGCTTTTTCGGTGATCATCCTCGGCCTGAACGCCTATATCTACTCCAACTCGACCACCGACGGCGGCAGAACGCTCGACCCGTCGAGCGCTTTCATCTTCAGCGTCGGCAATGGCATCGCCGAGACCTTTATGTTCTATGCGGTGTTCAGGCTCGGTCAGATCATCGTCGGCAAATTCACCGATAACCAGTGGGCCGGCTTCGCCTTGGGCTTTCTGTTTTTCATGGCGTACAGCGGCTTTATTCACGGCCTCTTCTGGCTTGCCATCCTGCCGGAGCATGTCGTGCAGACCAGCCCGTTCAAGCCCTTCTTCATGCCGATTCAGCTCATGATCGCCCTGAGCTGGGCGCTCTCATTCTTCTGGTACCGCGACATCCGCACGGTCTTTATCCTGCATGCCATCGTCGATTTGACGATGATCATGAACGTGAAGTTCTCGATGTTTGCCTGAACCTGAAATCAAAGAGACAAGATGAAACCATTTGAAGGCACTGTACTTGTAGCGGGCGCAACCGGGCGCACCGGACGCCTGATTGTCGAGCGACTCCAGGCCCGCGGTATCGATTACCGGCTTTTTGTGCGCTCGGGAGTCAAGGCGGTCGAACAGTTCGGCCCGGAGGTCGTTGACCGGCTCGTCATCGGCTCGGTGCTGAGCGACAAGGAGGTCGAGGCCGCCGTGCAGCATATCGATGCCGTCATCTGCGCCATCGGCGGAGAGGTCACCAACCCGGAAGCGCCTCCCCCGTCGGCCATCGACCGCGACGGCGTGATCCGCCTCGCCACATCGGCAAAAGCGGCGGGCGTGAAAAACTTCGTGCTCGTCAGCTCGCTCGCCGTAACCCACCCTGAACACCCGCTCAACAAATACGGCCGGGTGCTCGACATGAAGCTTCTGGGAGAAGATGGCATGCGGGAGCTTTACGGAGAGGCCGGATTCCGCTACACCGTCCTGCGCCCCGGCGGCCTCGTCGACGGCCCGCCGTTCAAGCACGCCCTGCGCTTCGACAAGGGAGACCGCATCACCGGCACTATCGACCGCAGCGACGTCGCCGAAGCCTCCGTCATTTCACTGTGGCATCCCAAAGCAATGAATCAGACCTTCGAGCTGATCAAGGCGAGTGACGATGAAGCGCCTCAGTCTTCGCTCGAACCGTTTTTCGAGTCGTTGTGATAAAGGGATAATTAGACTCGACATCCCTGACCATGCCATTGAGCAAAGGTGATGTTGTTTCTCTGTTCCTATACGACGGACGTGATTGTCGAGATTAATGGACGATCAGAACACACTCCGGCGACACAAGCAGCTCTTCGCTACGCCGAAGCAGCGGCGGCGGATGATGCACACTGATAATAAATGGCGATGAGCGGGTCGGTGCCGTCGAGAATCTGGCCGGACCTCTTGCGGGGATGAAAACGTGGCCGACGCCTGTCATGGCGCTGATCGAGAGAATCAGGCCTGTTGTGGGGATGATGGAGCGTGGTCGTCGAAAAAACGATTATCCGTCACTTTTCAGAGACGATTCTTGCCGAGCATGATCAACAGGTCGCTGCCGTCCGTCATGATGACGAGCAAGGTGTCGCTGCCGCGAACTGACACTGTTTTTACGCCGGAGAGGCCCCGCAGATACTCCGCCGTTTTTTCCGTTGCGGCGCTGCGATTGCCGTCGGAAGCCGCCAGGTTTTCGGCATATTTCGCTTCTGCGCGCTCGATCAAAAGCTCGGGCGTCAACTGTTCATCCGAGCGGCATTCAACGCCTGCGCATGGAAAGATGCAGGCACATGCCGAAGTAGTCAAGAGCAAAGCTCCTGTCAAAACCGTAACCACTCTTTTCATAAATCACCTCCTGCATACAGGGCGGCGGAGGCGCTCCGTGCCTGCCTCCGCACCCATTTCGTTTCGAAAATACGGAACTTGCCGGTTACTTCAACAGCGTAACACTGCCGCTGTCGGGAAGCCGATCCGTCGTTGTCATATCATAGAGCCAAACCTTGGCGATACTCGCAGCGCCAAAAGAGGCGTCCCACGGAATGCTGAAGCTGTAATCGTTACCGCTCTTGCTGACCGTTCCGGTATAGACCTTGTTGTTGTACAATCCTGGCATAGTCTGTTTGTACACTTCGACATTGTTTCCGTGACATCTTACCAGAACTTCAGCCGCCGCAGTACCGGCGGTATCTACATAGAAAAAGAACTCGTCAAAGACCGGCGCGCTGTAAAAGGAGATGGTGGCATAGAGCCTGCTTCCGCTCGAAACCAGCCGTAGCAGCTTGAAGTCGCGTGCGTCGGCCACCGGGGCTTCATTGGGATCGGCTTTCCAGACCGCAAGCTGGCATGCGCCCTTGTTGCCCGGGAAGGCAACCAGTTCCGGAGGACGGCAGCCGGTGGCGAACACGGCGTCAACCGCCTCGGAAACGCTTTTCTGCTCGGTTGCAATTTTCCGGAAAAAGAGATCCGTGCCGTTGTCACCGCAGTTGAAGGAGACCGACTCGTTCCAGCCAAGCCATACCGAAGCGCCGTGGTTGGTCGTCCAGGTAGGCATGCCGGGCAGAGCACCGGGGTCTGCGCCGTGGCAGCTTTCGAGGAAGAAAATCGAGGAAGGAAACGCCTTGTCTGTCCAGTAGGTAGAGCTGAACGAGCCGGTGATGATATAGCCGAATTGCGTCGCTCCGGCCGCGTGGTTGTAGGCGCTGGCGCGAATCGTGCCCGTGTAGCCGCTGTTGGCTGGCGGATAGCTGCTGTACCAGGGTCGGACGAGGAAGCCGAAATCACCACCCAAATCTCCACCATGACCGCGCATCACCACAACGCCGTATTCACCATTGTCGATCAAAGCGGCGTTCGCGAGACTGGCGGAGTTGTTCAGCCGCGACGTCACGGTGTAGCCGAGCGCTTCCAGGTCAGACTTGACCTGCTGCGAAATCTTCGGCGCAACGACATTGGCATCGTCCTCAAGACAATCGAAAATCAAGGCCTTGTTGCTCGTGGGCGCACAGGGCATCAAAAGTAAAACCGGGAAATCGATCTTCCCGATAGCCGGATTGAGCTGCTGCACCGCCGGTTTTACGGCCTGATTCGGCGCCTGTACCGTCATAACCTGATCGCCGGAACCGAGAGTATCTTCCCCGAGGAACATCAGCAGCTCGTTGCCATCCTTGAACCGCACCATGAGGTTATTCCCCTTAAGCTCCTGCACCGTCTGCACCTCCGGCTGAGTCAGCAAAAACGCCTTCTGCTGGCTGACCGCCGTCGGCAGCAGTACTTTTCGAACCTTGACGAGCTGATTCAGATCGGTATGTACCTTGCTGGCGAGCTGGGTAATCCTTACCTCATCGGCGCCCCACACTGTGCCCGCTGACATGAACAGCAGACCAGCCATCGTCAAGCACTTCCTGTTAAACTTCATAGAGCCCTCCATTGGTTTTAGATTGAGCCCTCTGTCAACATCCATTCAGGCGCACATTCTATCAAAACGCGACCATACGCCCGAGTAAATCTGAACAGAAGATTTGGATCGATTGACACTCGAAATTCGGTTTCAGCATCCCTCCTTTGTTATTTACACAGGTTTACAAATTTAAGTCTGAGTATCGATCTTGCTTCCTATGCCCGGCTCCTCTCGGGGCAGGCCTTTCAGAAGTTCCACGGACACCTCAGTTCAGCTAAAAAAGCAACATTATTTCTATATGCCGTTAAAAGGAAGTGGGCTTACAAAAACATCCATTACAGCATAACGGTGCTGACGATAATGCTCCTCCGGAATATTCATAACTTACAAAATAAATTGCACTTAAGCACTGTCATCGATCAAGATAATTCAAGAGTTGCGTAATTATCGAGGTTTCTTTTATCACATTTTTTCAGTTTTTCAGGATTTCAGGATGTTTGGTCTGTCAGACTGAAATTCTGAATATTATCTATATGATCGATTGTATGCACTCTCTGAACGGATCGTTTGTTGAGAAGCATCCAGAGGATGTGCTGGAGGGAAAAAAACGTTTGAGAAGCGTTGAAAGTGCCGATCGAAGCGCCGGCAATCAATGATTGCTTTGGAGCGAACGGGAGGCGGCACTCACTCCGGCGTTACCAGAAGCTCTTCGCTTGCGCCAAAGCAGCGGCGGCGGATGATGCGCATGACGATGATCGAGCTGATGGCGGTCGAGCCGACAAGCATGAACATGACGACGATCTGATAGCGGATGGCGATGAGGGGATCGGTTCCGGCGAGGATCTGGCCGGACATCATGCCGGGGATGAAAACGAGGCCGACGCCCATCATGGCGTTGATCGAGGGAATCATGCCCGCCTTGAGCGCGCCTTTGAAAATCTCCGAGCTGGCCTCGCGGTAGTTCGCTCCAAGGCAGAGCTTCATCTCGACTACGTCACGCTGCTGGCGCATTTGCGAGAAGAGGCGCTCGATGGAGATGGCGAGCGCGGACATCGAGTTGCCGATCACCATGCCCGCCGTGGGAATGAAGTAGCGCGGCTCCCACCACGGATGCACACCGATCACCAGCCATGAGACGAAGAGCGCCGTGAGGAAGTAGCTTGAGAGCATCGTCATGAATGTCGGCACTTCGTAAGAGATTTGCTTCTCCTTCACCCTTCCGCGAATGATGAAAACCGCCGAAAAGACCATGACGACGAAGATGCCAAGCGTCAGCCAGAGGTTCTGCGCCCCGAAGATGAAGGTCAGCGCGTAGCCCATCAGGAAGAGCTGTGAGACCGTGCGGATCGTGCCAATCGTGATGTCTTTGTTCAGCCCGAGTCGCTGGACAAGTGACGTAATCTGCGCGACGAGGATGAAGAGCAGCGCCAGAAGGAGCTGCGGAATCGAGATTTCGATGATCTGGTTCATGCGCATTCGAGCTTTCCGTTGCGGAAGGTGCAGCTCCGCACTTGTGAGACGGCGGGCTGGTAGTCGCTGTGCGTGACGATGAAGAGCGTTTTGCCCTCTTCGGTGTTGAGCCGCTCGATGATCGAAAAGACCATCGCCGCGCTGTCGGCGTCGAGCGCCGAGGTCGGCTCGTCGAGCAGCAGCATGTCCGGCCCGGTCAGGATGGTGCGCATGATCGACAGGCGCTGCTTTTGACCGACCGAGAGCTTGAGCGCCGACTGATCCAGCGAGACCTCGTGCAGGTAGAAAGCGTCGAGCATCCGTTCCAGCGTCGCATCGTCCGGCGCGGTTTTGTGCGCGCCCTGAGCGAAGGTGAAGGGCAGGAGCAGATTATCACGGATCGAGCCGTCGATCATCTGCGGAATCTGCTGCACGTAGCTGATCTTCGAGCGCAACTCCGGCGGCGGAATCTCCGCGACGCTTGTGCCTTTGAACAAAATCGCGCCCGAGCGGGGAATGTTCAACCGGCAGATAAGGCGCAACAGCGTCGATTTCCCGCTGCCCGACGCCCCTTTGACAACAATGCACTCCCCTTGCCGGACGTCGAGATCGAGATGCTCGAACACCGGTGAGGAGCCTTTGTCATAGCCAAACGACAAATCCCGTATTTCAAGCAGCGGATGCATAAGTGTTGTGGGTCATCCTCTGAAATATCGGGCAGACACACAGTCAGCCCCTACATTTTCCGTCGTCAGCATCTGAATGAGTAGACTATGCAGGGCGTACACATGGCTCTTTCTCTTCATTATCAATTACCCTCGCTCTTCCGGAACAGTGCGTCGCGGAAAAAGAAAACGGCGGTTACGGCGAGCACAAACATGGCGACTGACCAGATGATGATCGAAAAATTCGCGCCGCCCTGATACATCCACCATCCTCCGAAGAGGAAAAAGATGACAGCGGCTCCGATGCTGATCGCCTTTTCGGGCAGATTCTTGCCGAGCATCCGGCCAACGATCACGGCCAGTCCGTCCGAAACCACCATGCCGACGGTCGAGCCGAGCCAGACCGGAATGAAGGGATGGTTCGTGGCGAGGCTGATCGTGGAGAGCATGGTTTTGTCGCCAAGCTCGGCCATAAAAAAGGTGGTGAAGACCAGCCAGAAGGGATTGACGCCGGTTTTGCACTCCCCAGCCTCATCGTCGTCGAGACTGTCGCCGCGCAGAGTCCAGAAGCCGAAGATGATGAACGAGATGCCCGCGATAAACGCCACCCAGTCGCCCGGCAGAAGACCGCCAAGCAGCCATCCGATGCCCGCCGAAAAGACATGCACGGCAAGCGTCGCCCAGAAAATACCCCACAGCACGACGCGAGTGTTGTAGCAGGTTGCCAGAGTCAGCGCCACAAGCTGGGTTTTGTCGCCCAGCTCGGCGAGGAAAATCATGACGAGGGAGAGCCAGAATGCATCCATAAAAGGTCGGGATTACTGATTGCCGGTTACTGTTGCGGCAGAAAATATCCCAAAAAATGGCAATCTCCTACACCCTTAACGCGGCCTCAACCCTGCGCGGTCTTCACCAGCTTCGCCGTATCGATGCCCTTCAGACGCAACTGGTCGAGCAACTGCCTGTAGAGCGCGTCGTCCATATAGGGCGTTCTCGACAGCACCCAGCAGCGCGAGCCGCCCGGAGCCGACACCAGCGCCCACGAGTAGTCCTCCGCAAGCCCGATGACCCAGTAATCGCCTTTGATAATTCTGAAAAAGGTGACGATCAGCTTGGCGTTGCCGCTTCCCTCCACCGGCACGGCGGTCGCCCGGATCGATGCTTCCCGCCCTTTCCTCCGGCAGGAGTTGCGCACCAGCACCCGGCCCGTCGCGGTGTCGAGGGTATACTCGGCTTTCGTGTTGGCGCACCCGCGCTGCTGCTTGCCGGGAATGGCGGCGATCTCATACCAGGTGCCGCAGTATCTCAGTACATCGACCAGCGGAACGGTGCCCGGCCCGCCGACTTGGAGGTGCTTCCGAAAAAGTTTTTTGAACATGACTCAAGCATTGACTGGTTTTATCAAAAAAGTGCATATCTCTATGAAACCAGCCAAGGCAACGGCAAAGTTTCACGCGCTTAACATTGCCATGATCGTAACGCAATGAATTGATTGTTTTTGTCGTTGTTTTTCAATAGCATTGAAAGACAAACAAACCTCTAACTCTTGTTGTTATCATGCCATCTATCCGAATCGCGAAGCCGGCAGATATTGAATCATGCGCCAGATTGCTGGGCATTCTTTTCAGCCAGGAACACGAATTTACGCCAGACCAGCAAAAGCAGGAGGCCGGACTGAGCCTGATCATCGCTGACCCGTCGATTGGCACGGTTTTCGTGTGCGAAGAAGATAGGCTGATCGTCGGCATGATCTCGGCGCTGAATCTGGTCAGCACGGCGATCGGCAAAAAGGTGCTGTTTCTCGAAGACATGATCGTCGATCCCGCCTGGCGCGGCAAGGGCATCGGCGCACTGCTGATCGAGCACGTCTGCCGCTGGGCGCGCGAGGAGGGTTATGGTCGTGCGACGCTGCTTACGGATGACGACAACATTCCGGCGCAGCACTTTTACGAGGAGCACGGTTTTATACGCTCGACGATGGTGGCGTTCCGGAAACGGCTGTAAAACTGAAGGGAGAAAACCCATGAACATCAAGGAGAGCGAACCGGCGCAAAGCGACAGTCAAGCCTGGATGTGCGTCGAGTGCGGCTACATCTACGATCCTGCCGAAGGCGATCTCGACACGAACATCCGTCCCGGTGTGCCATTCGACAAGCTCCCGGCGGACTGGAACTGCCCGGTCTGCAATCACCCGAGGCACCAGTTCTCGCCATTCATTTCACAACTCTGAACAACGCAAATCCATCATCAGTATCATGGAACAGTGGAAGTGCAACATCTGCGGCTACATCTACAACCCCGAAACCGGCGACGACGAAGGCGACATTGCTTCAGGAACGTCGTTTGAAGCATTACCCGACACCTGGATGTGCCCCATCTGCGGCGTGAGTAAGGAGGATTTTACGAAGGCGTGACGTTTTTATTAACTTTCAGGATAAAGATTGTTTCAACATAGAGAATTCGTCCGCAGATACCCAGTATCCCGCAGTACTCTTTATTCGGATAACGCTTAAGATGTGGTATCAGCGGATTTTTTTCAACTGGTACCAATGAGTGCTTTTTCGTTGTCAAACCATTCGGATTATCTTTTCGAGTGAGCAAGTTAATAAAATTAATTATTTTTCGCAAATTCGCTTATACATGATTAAGCAATTAAAATATAATGAGTTGTCGTATTTTAATCCATAGATTATAACCTTCATAAATCATTCAGGATAACATTATACCTTGATTACTAAAATAATAATTATTATTTTAGTAATGTTTAGAGTACAGTGTAACATTTCGACCCATTGATAGGATGAGATATCGAAATATTTTGTTCCGAAAAACCGATGGAGCTCGATATTGCAAAGAGAAGCAGAATCGCAGTATAAGTTTCATTATTCAACCGGTGAAGCGGAAGAATATTTCAATGTTCTTATTTTCGTTACATAAAATTGCATCCTACATCGAATTATCTATACTCTGACAGGTGATGCATACTTTTTTTGTATGTCCATATTTTCTTTAAACTCAAAAGCATTGGAGCAAACACATGAAAAAGCAACAACGCGTTTTTCTTTGGGCTGGATTAGCATTGGCAATGCCTTTTGGTTCGGCAAATGCGAACCTTTTGGTTAATGGCAATCTGGAAATGCCAGCTCTTGCTGACAGGTCGTGGCAGGTTATTGGTGCTATTCCTGGATGGACAACAAGTTTTGGCCCGGGAATTGAAATTCAGAATCAAGTGGCAGGAACATCGTTTGATGGCGTTCAGCACGTGGAATTAGACAGCAATGCAAACAGCGGTATGAAGCAAACTGTTGCCACCGTGCCTGGAATTCCGTACCTTTTAAGCTTTGCCTATTCTCCACGCCCTGGTAGACCTGCTACAGATAACGGAATTGAAGTGTATTTTAATGGCGTATTGGTGAAAAGCGTTACTGCCGATGGAACCGGGTTGCCCGATACAAAGTGGACGAAATATTCTGTCGCTGTTACTCCCGCCACGAACAATAGCGTTGTTGAATTTCGTGCTGTTGGAACGAGTACTTCATTCGGTGGCTATGTGGATGACATCATCCTTGAAGCCCGTAGATAATAAAGAGGGGCAAAAATATCTGATATAATTTTTTACTGTGCAAAGTATCACTCCAAAATACTTTGCACAGTAAAAAAATTGTGGAAAAGAATTTTTTTTTGATCATACCGCTATAAGTCAAGAGTACCTCGTTTTTCCAACTTTTCATGCCCATGCCTCTTTCAGATCAAAAGCAAAGATTTTTTAGAGTGGTCAATTGATTGTTATAAATATCATTTTTAACCCGCCTCAGCCAGAGAAGTAATCCGTGCTCACGGACACAACATGCAAGTCATTGCTTTATAATCATTCATTGCAATACGGAAATACAGACCCCTTTACTCAGCATTGCGTTGTTCAGCATGAATGACAATCCTCGTCAATACATTTAAACGTGTCTTTTTAGATAACCCTCCTCACTCCATCTTGTTTTCCAACGACTGGCTGGTTGCGATGGCGGCGGCTTTTCTGGCGGGATAGAGGCTTACGAGCAGGGTGAAAATGATGGCAGCGGCTCCGGCGGCGATAAAATCGCCGGTTTTCATGCTGACGGGATAGGCGGTGATGATGAAGGCGCTTTTCGACGGAAGCTGGACGATGCCGTACAGCTCCTGCGCTTTGCAGATGATCCAGGCGATGAGCGAGCCGAGCGCCGTGCCAGCAAGGCCGGTCAGTCCGCCCTCGACGATGAAGATCGTCATGAACTGCGGCCTTTCGAGGCCGAGGCAGCGGAGGTAGAAAAGCTCGTGGCGCTTGTCGATGACCGTCATGGCGAGCGATCCGGCGAGGCTCAACAGGGCGACGAGGATCACCAGCATCAGCACCGAGAAGCTCGCCCACTTTTCAAGCTGCATCACGGCGAACATGTCCCGATGCCGCTCCCCCAGCGTCACCACGCGCAGCTCCTGTTCGAGCCGGTTCGCCGTAATCCATTGCCGTACTTGTGCTTCCAGCGCTTCATCGCTGACTCCGGCGCGTCCCCTGACGTCGATGCCCGAATAGCGTCCTTGCCCGAAGAGCAGGATGCTTTGCGCCATATCGACCGGCACGAGCACGTAGCGGTCATCGAACACCTTTTGCAGCGAGAAAGCGCTCTCGACTCGTGCGTCGCTCATCGTGAGCACAGGCATAAGTTCCGGTTGCGAAAGCGCTTGCAGCCCCGCCGAAATCAGCTCCGGGCTGAAGAGCCGCACCGGCTGATCCGGGTAAAGCTGGAGTCGTTCGGCAAGCAGACTGCCCGACGAGATGCCTCCGGCGGAGAAATACGCATGTCTGTGTGACGTACTTTTCATCAGATGGCGCTGTGCCTCGCTAGTCAGCCCCCGCACCATAATCAGCTCGCTCTTGCCCGACGCGGTCATGATCGCCTGCCCCTCGACGAAGGGTTGCGCCGTCTCGACGCCTTTGAGACGGGCGATTGCCGCGAGTAGCGAGTCGCTCACGACGAGCGAGCGGCCTTGCGCAGCCACGATCTGCACCGGACTTTCAATAGCCACGAAGAGGTCGCGGGCCAGCTTCTGGAAGCCGTTCAGCACGCTCATCACTATGAGCAGCGTCGAGACGCCGACGACGATGCCCGCGAGGCTGATGCCGGAGATGATGTTGATCACCCGGAAGCGCTTGCGGGCAAAGCTGTAGCGCCCGGCAATCCAGATACCCGCTTTCATCGTTGGTTTCTCCTCACGTGGTCAATGCGATGCTTGGCCGGAGCGACGCGGCCACGCGCGATGGAATGAATGCGAAGAGCAGCGTCAACAGCGCCACGCTTGCCGAAACAATCAGGTAGTTGAGCGGATCGATTTCAATGGGCACGTGCCGGATGAAGTAACTTTTTTCGGGCAGCGTAATCAGGTGGAAGCGTAGTTCGATGAGCGACAGGCTGATCGCGAGCAGGTTGCCAAGGCCGATGCCTACGAGCGCAATCATAAACGCCTGAACCATGAAAACCATGCTCACGGCTCGAGGTTCGAGGCCAAGCGCGGAGAGCATCCCGATCTCCTTCGTTTTTTCGATGATCAGCACAAGCAGCGTCGAGACGATGTTGAACACCGCCACGACCGTGATGGTGACGATCAGCAGCGGCATGATGTTTTTCTGGAGCTTGAGCCACTCGAACAGATTCGAATACCGCTCGTAAACCGTATATGAATAAAAAGGATAGCCGAGCGTCGCCGCGACCCGCGCCGATATTGCGTTAAGATTGCGCAGGTTGGCGACATTGGCCTCGTAGCCGGAGATCATGCCGGGATGGTAGAGGTGCTGGAGCCGCGTAATATCGGCGAAGACGACGATGTCGTCGAACCCCTCGGAGAGGCCGGTGTCATAGATGCCCGCGACTTGCGCCACATGCAGGTCGAGGCTCGACAGCAGCTCCACGACGCTCTCCTTGCCGGTGATAGAAGACGCTCCGTTTTTGCCCGCGATGCCAACGATCATCATCCTGTCGCCCGCCTTGACGCCGAGATTATCGGCGAGCGATTTGCCGATGATCACCGGCAGCGGGCTGTCCGCCGAAGCCGGAGCCGCGTCGAGCAGCGCCGGGCCGTTCCGCAGAAAGCGCGAACTTTGGCGTGGATCGATGCCCTGAATCATCGCCGGAGCGATATTGCCGCCCGTACCGCCGCTCCCGGCGCGGCTTCGGAGCATCACGTTCATTTCGAGAAATGGCGACCCCGACACAACGCCCGGCACGCCTTTCAGCGTCTGAAGGTCGCGGCGGGTTTCAGTAAAGATGCGCTCGTCAGGCTGGCGAACCTGGATATGCGAGGTAAAGCTGATGAGCTTGCCCTCGATGACCGACGCGAATCCGTTGACGATGGAGAGCGTCAGAATCAGCGCCGCCGTCCCAACGGCAATGCCAATCACCGACGCCAGCACTATAAAGGTCGGCTTCGACAGCGACCGCGGCTTGAAGGCAAACCGCCTGGCAATGTACAATTCAGCTTTCATCAGTCATTCATCGGCGCATGGATCGCGAGCTGTGGTTCACGGAATGGCGGGAAAAGCCCACCTGATGCCGGGAAAGATAAGAATTTTCAGGGTTTTGGGGAGAGGGAATATTTGGTAGTTCAAGTTCGTTATTCTGGATTTTTAGTCCAAGTATACAGATCGGTATTTATTGTATTTTTCGTGTTTGAGTAACCTAGCCAACGTCCTTCAAGTTTTCTGGAATCCAATATTTTCAGCTGGAATGCCCCTTGATAACCATAACGGTCTTTTTTGTTGTACCATGTTCCTGTAATGAAAGAACGCTCTATCTTACCAAAAAGGCAGTATCGTTGATCTTTAGCAGCGTATTCTGCGAAGCAGTAGGTACCAAATTGGTATATCTTAGCCGTTTTATGTCTATCCTGTTCGTTTGAAAATTTTTCACTGTCACTTTTCCAATAGACATCCCATTCCCCTTTTAACTTTGGTGGATTATCTCGAAAGATACTACGTGGAGGAAAAATGTTTAGTCCTTTGATAATCCATGGTGCAATCTGCAAATCAAGCAGAGATTTTAAAGCTATCCCTAATAGAAAAGGTGCTGCACCTAATACTAAAGATGATAAACTTGTTTCCATATATCTGTGTATAGTTTTATTTTTAATGCGACTTTTGTACTCCATATTAAATTACGGCATTCGCAGTTCTTGGATTAAATAATATCCCTAACTTCTCTTTGAGATATGATTTTAAGCAGAACACTTCAATCCTATGAGCTTTTCTAGGATTTTCTAAAAAATATCTTGTGTAATCGTCTTTATTTTCTGGAGAAATTATTTGCATTTTTCTTTCTTCACTATTAACATCTCTTAATACATCATCATGTTTTATATCAGTATCCCAACAGACAACACTATGCAAATTTTCGAAAGAATGATTAAATCCCCTTGATAATGTCCTTTTAAATTCAACATAAAAAAGTCTCGCACTGGATATTGGGGTATTCATATCTCCTTTTGCGATCACATCAATACCTTCATGCGTATCATAGTCAATAATATAAAATGGAAACAAATCTGTATGCATATGCGACAATACAAGAAAAATAGAAAAAACCCCGCTTTCCCTCTCTGGCTCTACTAGAGTGACGCCTTTATACTCAGCAATATTTGCACGATTAATTTTTTTAATTCTCCATTCAAAGTTTTTCTTTTCCTTTGCAGTCGTCTGGTAAGCATTTGCTTCATCTTCAAGCCATTCCAATGACGTCCACTCGTCGCTTTTAACTATTCCATCATATATCTTTTTCACTTGATCTTTCAAGTCCTGCAAAACTTCATTTGGAGTATTATCAACCGATCCTCTATTTGCGGTAAGCTTTAAGTCTTGACAATTGATAAAAGCATGTAATTTTGTGTATTCAGAACCTTTATATGTAATCCATTCATTTTTTCTTTGTATAGGAATATAATCCTTGCAAAGCCATAGACCATATCTTTCTTGTATAGTGTATGCTCCTTCCGGTGCCGAATAACCAGTACGTCGAAGCATCTTGTTGTAATCATATTTTACATATTTCCCTTCAATGCAAAATATTGCTTGATATTCAATATCAGGATAATTTTTTAGCTTACCAGTTTTAATAATTTTTTTTGAATAATAATCCGGCGCCTTAACCAAGCATTCATCAAGAAGCCTATTTATATCTTTGCTATCTTCTGGAAAATAATGAAATTGTTGAATTTCTTCAACATTAGGTTCTCCAATTCCTTGAAGTTGCAATCTCACTTTTTGAAAATCTTCTTGAAATCGATTCTCAATCGACCCATGTTTTGTAAACCATATGATATAATCCTTTAAAATCTGATGAGTGAATTTATCGCGACGATTATTATTATATCCATAAATTATAATTTCTGTCCCTTTGTCGATTTCGTCATCAAGCTTAACCTCCACAGTAGGGATTCTTCTATCAAATAATTTTCTGAATGGCTCATCCATGATAGCTATGAAGCCTTCACTCCCTGTTGAAGTACGAACCTCAATTTTTCGACTATTGAAGTAGACTTTTGTCCCGTGTCCTTTTTCTCCGATGGTTGTTATATCATTTCTACGTGTTGAGTTCCCTAAATCAAAAAAGCTCTGGATTTCCCTTTTTGTCATTCCAGAGCCATTGTCTTTAATAATTATCTTTAAAACTGATTCTCCATATTGTTTGATAACTTCAAAACTTATCTTTATTTCAGTCGCTTTAGCATCATATGAATTACTAATAGCCTCCCTTACAAGATCAAGAGGATTTGAGAAATCATTTGCTATTTCTATAAATTCTTGAGTTTCATCAACCGTCGGCGTGATAATGTATGATTCCATTATTCCCCTCCCCATTTATATTTATTAATTTTATATTACACTACATCAAGAATTTTGCTACCCTCTCCTCTTCTTCAGATAACGCATCAAGCGCCATTTGACTTAACACATATTCTGATTCAGCAAAAAGAGAATCCCATTTCCTATCGGATTCGATCTCGTCAAGCAGCCATCGTGCAAGAGCATTTTGCTCTGAATCAGGCAATTTCGATGCTACGTTAAAAGCCTTTTCAAGCATACTGGTCATATCAAACTCCTTTATTTAATCTCCCAACACATACAGTTTAATCACCGCCACTTCCCGGCTCGGGCACTGACCGGCCTAAACTCTCTAACGCCGCAAACGTTTCCGCCAAAGCATCCAGACCATTCTGAATGGCTTCTTCTGCGGTCTCCCCGTCCAAAATGGACGCCGAAAAATTCCTGAAAGAGATCAGATATCCTCCCCTATCATCGTCACTCAACGGCGGGATTTCAAATCGATATTGCTGTAAGTTTCTCATACAGGATTTTTCAGCTTCGCTCACATTATATGATACTACTTCTAATCTCATGCAACAAGCATTTGCTCAAATCCGAATGCGCGAATTCATTCCTTGAAAATCAACAGCGCTCCCGGTAACTGCTTGCCTGAAAATATAAAAGCCGGGAGGCGCTCTGAAAAAGCATCCTCCCGGCTGATTTGTGTCTTTGCGACAACGATTAAATCTCTTTGCCAGCCATGACGAGGGTTGGCGGTGCGCCGAGGTGACGACCCGCCAGAAGCACGTTCCAGTAGAGCCACTCGAAACCGAGTTTGCCGTACCAGTTCATTTTGGTCTCCTTCAAGAGGCTGAATGGCCCGAGCTTTGGCATCGGGTACTTGCCGTGCAGCGGCTCGATCTTGTAGTTGAAGTCGATCAGCGACGAGGTGCCCTTCGAGTAGACGATGAAGCAGGTCGAGTGACCGTCGTAAATCTCCTCCGGCTTCGCGCCGTAAATCTCCGCCATGATGTTGAACACCACGACGTCCGCTTCGTAGTGCGCCACCGATCCCGCTTTGGAGGTCGGCACATTGGTGGCGTCGCCGATGACGTAGACGCCATCGTGTTTGAGTGCTTTGAGCGTGTTGTGGTGCGTCGGGACGTAGCCAATGCCGTCGTCCATGCCGGAGTTGCTGATGACCGGATCGCCAATGGTGCTCGGCACAATGACCAGCGTATCATATTTTACTTTATCGCCCTGCACCGACTCGATGTATTTCTCCTTGCCATCGACGCGGTTGAGCTCGAAGCTCGTGGTGATCTTGATGTTCTTATTGCGCGCCGACTCGGTGAAGACCGCAGCAGCCTTGGGTTTGGTGAAGGCCATCGGCAGTGGCGTCACGAACTCGATCTCCGTTTTGTTTCTGATCCCTTTCTGGGTCAGGTACCAGTCGGCGAGGAAGACGAACTCGATCGGCGCGACCGGGCACTTGAAGGGCAGCTCGGCGATGTCCATCACGAGCTTGCCGCCATTGAACTCCTTGAGCTTTAGTCTGAGCTGATCGGCAGCATCTTTGAAGTAGAAGGAGAAGGCATTCTTGCCCCAGGCATCCATAAGGCCATCATTCTCTTCCGGCTCGACGCGGCAGCCGGTGCAGATGACCAGAAAGTCATAGCTGAAGGAGTGGTTTTTGGTCTTGACCTCTTTTTTGTCGGGCTCGATGCGGGTGATCTCGTCCATGACGAAATTGATGCCCGGAGTGATGTATTTTTTTCTTGATTTGACGAGGGTGCTCGACTTCTGGATGCCGAACGGCACGAAGAGCAGGCCAGGCTGGTAGATGTGTTCGTCGTCACGATCGATAACCGTGATTTCCCAATCTTTGGGCAAATGACGCCGCAGGTTGTTCGATACGATCGTTCCGGCAGTACCTGCCCCCAGGACAACAATTTTTTTAGCCATGGTTCAGCCTCCAGCGCTGTGCTTTTTTGAAAATGGTAAAAGAATACTATGACGTGAACCGTAACATCGTGTCGATGCTTTAATAAAACGGCCCGCCGGTAACAATCGTTATGTGCAACCCGCAAAAAAAATCCCCGACCACCGGGAATAATTACTTCGTTACCGTATGCAGTGCATTTGCTCAACCCGGCCCTAGTTAAAGAGAGAATCTCACAAAGAGATTACAACAGTGCAACAAGAACCGCTAAAAGCAAGATTCTTAACGATTTAACTATATAACCGTATCGTTGATTGATTGAGTGAATATATCAAACCTGAAACTTAAAAGCAAACTCGAAATAAATCACAAACTTTTCAGCGTTCTCCGATGCTGACACGCTAAGAGAAATAATGGTAAGTGGAAAAGCAGACGTGAGTTACATCGCAGAACCGGCGCTTGCTTGGTCGATTCTGCGGATGACGATGGCGAGTGAATGGCAGTTTAGGGCAAATCTGAATGGTTCATCAGCGCTCTAATGCGAAGCTTTCGTTGCGACAGCCTTGAGGATGAGTGACTCGAAATCCTCTTTGGTGAGGCCACCGCTGATGACATTGAGCAGTTTGCCGTCGCGCCCGACGACGAAGGTCAACGGAATCGCCCTGATCTTACCGCCCGGCTGGAACTTGCCGAAGGCATCCTCAAGCTCCGGCGTGGTCAGGCCGACAGGATACTCGACGCCCATCTCCCAGAGAAAATCGGGCAGGGTCGCGGGTCGGTCCCTGAAGGCAATGCCGACGAAGGTAAAGCCCTGATTTGCATATTTTTTCTGAAGTTCCACCATGCCGGGCAGCTCCTGTCGGCAGGGCGGACACCACGATGCGAAAAAGTTGACAATATAGGGTCTGCCGGAAAGCTGCGCGCTCGTCAGCTCTTTGCCGTCGAGCGTTTTCAGCCGGAATGCCGGAGCGCTCTGCCCGGTCACGGCGGCGCTCTGGGGCGGAATCGCCGCGAAAGCCTTAGCCGCTGGGGCAGTGCCGCTCAAGCCGAGGGTCAGCAATGCCGCCGCGAAAATATGGTTTACGAATCTCATCGAATACTACGTTTTTTCAGCTTTTCTAAAAATACATCAACTCCTTGCTCTTTCAGGAACAGAGGCTCTCAAGGGATTGTCTCAGAAGCGGGTAACTGTCGTTTAAGAAAAGGTGGTCCCGAATGGTCGGGACCGCCCCCCTTTCAAAATGCTTTTAGACACACCCCTTCGTCTCCGTCATCGAAACCCGCTCTTACGTCAAATCGATCCCCGGGTTGTTGGCGACGTTTCTGAGTTCTGGGGTGTTGAGCTTTTTGATCTCGACCACCTTCTTCTCCCTCAGATAGGCGGCGACGGTCTCCCACACCGGCTCGCCGGGTGACTTGGCTCCGACGGTCGCCCAGCCCGCGACGCGGTAGTTTTTCGACGCTTCGACAAGCTCGCCGTTTTCAAGCCGCATGTTGTCGATGCGCTTTCCCATCGAGGCGGTCGGGTCGATCCGGTAGTTGAGGCCGCCGGTGCGCACCATGTCGCCGCCCTGCTGGTAGAAGGGGTCGAGATTGAAGAGGTTGTCGGCCACATCTTCGAGAATATCCTTGATCTGCTGGCCGCTCATGTCGCGCACGTAGGTTTCGGGGTAGGTCATGCAGGTCTGGTCGAGCACGTGCTCCATCGTGATGGTCTGGCCGGGCAGAATGCTCGTGCCCCATCGGAAGCCGGGCGAGAGCGAAATCTGCGCGTCGTTGCGCTGGCGCAGGGCGTCGCAGATGATCTGGTCGAACGGCCCGTCGAAATTGCCCCGGCGATAGAGCAGCGATCCGGCGACGGCGAGAGGCTCCTTGAGCTTGTCGAGGTAAGGGGCGCGGGTTTTGTCGATGAACGCCTGCATCCCCTTGTGCGCCGGAAGTTCGTTGGCGAAGACGGGCAAGAGCTTGTAATGGTACTCCTTGACTCCCCCATCGCCGAGCTTGAGGTCGATGACGCCGAGGAATTTGCCGTTCGATCCGGCGTTGGTGACGAGCGTGCGCCCCTTGGCATTTTTGACGACGAAGGGCTGCGGTACGCCGTCATGCGTGTGGCCGCCAAAAATCACGTCGATGCCGCTCACCACCTGCGCCAGCTTGATATCGACATCCATACCGTTGTGCGAAATCAGCACGACCGCGTCCGGCTTCTCCTTCGAGCGGACGGTATCGACAAGCTCCTGCATGTCGCTCGCGTTGATGCCGAAGGTCCAGTTCGGGATGAAGCGGGCGGGATTGGCGATCGGCGTGTAGGGGAAGGACTGGCCGATCACGGCGACGCGGTGCTTGCCGAGCGTTTTGATCACGTAGGGCCGGAAGGCGTGGCCGGTGTTCTCGTCGAACGCTTTGGCTCCGTTGAAAAGCGCATCCTCCTTGACCTTGATATTCTGCGCAACGAAATCTCCCTTGAATGCCGCGAGGTTCTTGAGCACCTCCTCTTCGAGATAGGTGAACTCCCAGTGGCCGGTCATCACATCCACGCCGAGCAGGTTGCACGCCTCGACCATGTCCATGCCGCGATTCCAGAACGCCGTACCGGAACCCTGCCAAGTATCTCCGCCATCGAGCAGAAGCGTTTTCGAGGCTCCATACTCGCTACGCATCCTGTCCACGAGCGTTTTCAGGTGCGCGAAGCCGCCAACCTTGCCAAATCGATGCGCCGCGTCGGCGTAGTTAATCGCGCTGTAGGCGTGCGCGAGCTTGCTGCCGGGCGCAATGCCGTAATATTTCAGAAGCTCATTGGTGACCAGATGCGGAGGACGGCCAAACGCCTGCCCAAGGCCGAGATTCAGGCTCGGCTCGCGATAGTAGATCGGCATGAGCTGGGCGTGAGTGTCGGTGATGTGCATCAGGCGTATATCGCCAGACCGACCTATATTATATATATCCGACGATCCGGATTTGGCCGAGGCCATATCGGGCAACAGCCCTGCGGCGCTGGCGAATCCGAGAATAC
>JAAXWU010000149.1 GCA_013334855.1 Chlorobaculum sp.
CCGAAGGGCTGACGCTCGACGTCAACGGCTACGTGGCCGAGGGCAGCGGCGAGAACATCTTCGTCGTGCGCGACAAGGTGCTCTACACCCCGATGGCCGCCCAGTCGATCCTGCCCGGCTTCACCCGTGGCGCGGTGATGCACATCGCCCGTGAGCTTGGCTACGAGGTGCGCGAAACGATGATTCCGCGCGAGGCGCTCTACATCGCCGACGAAATCTTCCTCACCGGCACGGCAGCGGAGATCACGCCGGTCAGAAGCGTGGACAAGTACCCGATTGGCGACGAAAAACGCGGCCCGATCACCGAAGCGATCCAGCACGAGTACCTCAAAATCGTCCACACCGGCGAAGACCCGTACAACTGGCTGACCTTTATCTGAGCGGAGCGGCATGAGTTGGAATAATATTGTCGGCCACGAACACCAGCTCCGGGTGCTGAAAACGGCGCTCGGAGCTGACCGTCTGGCTCATGCCTACCTCTTTGCCGGTCCCGAGGGATCGGGCAAGGAGACGGTGGCGTTCGAACTCGCCAAAATCCTCAACTGCCGAAATTCCCGTGACTTGCCGGGTGAAGGCTCCTGCGGCGTCTGCGAAAGCTGCCGCCAGGCCGACCGCCTCATGCACCCCAACGTCGAGTATCTCTTCCCCATCGAAGCGGCGCTGCTCGAACCATCTGATCCGTCGAAAAAGGAGAACAAGAAGGTCACGGAGGTGAAGGAGCGCTACGAGGCGCTGATCGAGGAGAAGCTGCGCAACCCCTTCTTCACGCCCGCCATGGAGCGCTCGATGGGCATTCTGACCGAGCAGGTGCTGATACTTCAGCAGAAAGCCGCGCTTGCCCCGCGTGACGGCGGCAAGAAGGTGTTCATCATCTCGCAGGCCGAACGCTTGCATCCGACGGCGGCCAACAAACTGCTGAAGCTGCTGGAGGAGCCTCCGGCGCACGTGGTGTTCGTGCTGGTCTCGTCGCGCCCGGAATCGGTGCTGCCCACCATCCGTTCGCGCTGCCAGACGCTCTCCTTCGCCCGCCCGAAACCGGCGGAGATCGAAGCCTGGATCGCCCGCCGCGCCCCGCAGTTGGACGAAGCGGAGCGGCGTTTCATCGTGAGCCTCTCACGCGGCAACCTCGCGAGCGCGCTCGAACTGCTCGAAGCCGAAACCGGCGACGGAGCCGCCCCGGCGGTGGTCGGCATCCGCAACAAAGCCATCGACTACCTGCGCAACATCCTCGTGCCCGCGAAGTTCCACGAAGCGATCGGCACGTGCGAAGAGCTGCCGAAAAACCTCTCGCGCACCGAGCAACTCATCTTCCTCGACGCCCTGCTGCTGTTCTTTCAGGACGTCACCCGCCGCGCCATCGACCCCGCCTTCCCGGAACTCAACAATCCCGACATCGCGGAGAACACCAACCGCTTCGTCAAAGCCTTCCCCAACCGCGACCTCTACCAAGCCTCGACGGCCATCGAAGAAGCCATGCGCACCATCAACCGCAACGCCAGCGTGATTCTGGTGATGGCCGGTTTGACAGCAGAGTTGCGGGGGATTTTGCAGAAAAGGTAGAGGGGAAAAGGACTTTAGGGACATCAAGGACTGCAAGGACAAGGCAGTTAAGACCTCTTTTTTGATCTTCCTCCTATGCGTCCCATACGTCCTATTCGACCCATAAGTCCCACGAGCAACTCCATCTCACCCCTCCCCCGTCGTCGCATCGAGCCAGGCGAGATATTCTGGTGAGCCGCCGGTGATTGGGAGCTGGACGATCTCCGTTACGTCGTAGGGGTGGTAGTCGCGGATGTAGCTTTCGAGGGCGACGTAGCGCTTCGTCGTGGTTTTGATGAAGAGCGACACTTCGTCGTCGTTCTGAATCTGGCCGTCCCAGAAAAAGAAGCTGCGGATGTCGGACAACTGAACGCAGGCGGCGAGGCGGTTTTCGAGAATTCCTTGCGCCAGCTTTTCCGCCTCCTCCCGGTCGGGAGCCGTCGTGATGACCATGCAGTAGCCGCTCTCGTTCTGTTCCATGCGCAACTTTTTTTTGATGTTCTCTTTCCCGAAATCAAAACGGATTACCGGGATAACTCCAAAGCCAAATCTTATTTAGCAGCTACAGTGCACCACAATTGTTGCCGTCTATTGAATGCGCTTGATATACCATTCCTCTATACTTCAGTATCTTAACACCTTTCTGGCCATTAAGGCCACAAACATTGAAATCAATACAGCTCCTGTCCATGCTTCCGCTGTACTTATTAACCTCATAATCCATCTTGGACTTTTGTATGATAAATCTCCGTATCCAAGAGTTGCAAAAGTTGTAAATGAAAAATAAAGTGATGTCATAAAATCTTTATCATTGCCCGGATTCCCTGCCACAAAAAATACAATCGAAAATAATAGCGCGACTATAAACCCAGTAAACCAAATCCTATTTGGCTTAACTCCGTACCCTGCAATAAATCCCCAAAAATAATCCTTGATCCATACTCCAAACGACAACAAAGACTTATTATCTTTTGTTTTTTGCCATAAAAGATACTTCCTATTTGCGACCCTTTCTAAATATAAATATTTATCCGCATTATACCATAATTCAGCATGCGCATACGACATTCTAAACGCCTTAAGCAATTCTGGCTCTTGCTCTCCAGGCAACATTCTATCCTCCCATCGCTTTCTTAAACAAGAGTCTGCTTGTGTATTATAGTCAACGATAATATTTTCGAGATAAACATTTTCAAAATATACATTTCTTAAATCTGCCCCAGAAAAATCTACCTCTCTTAATGCAATATCAATAAAACAAGCATCTTTTAAAAAACAATTAGTGAATTTTGAATTATATCCACCAGCCATCACAAATACTGCCTTTTCAAAATTGCATTTCTCAAAAACAGCACATGTTAAATTCGTCATTTCAAAGTCCGCGCCACGCATAACACAGTTATAAAAACGAGCATAATTTAAATCTTTTTTACCCAAGTACGCTTTCTCTGGAAACACCTCATTATAAAAATGAATTCCTCTTAGATCATCCTGAGTAAGAACCCAGAACCGCCCTTCTTCCATTTCTGATACCGGATAATACGGATGGCCATATGGATCTGAATTTTCTGAATGATCCAAGACATATCGATCTAATACTGATCGAACATCAGCACCACGCTTAATCCCATCCAGTACTTCTTTGTAAACGTGTTGTCCTAAATCAGTTTCCCATCTATTTTTAAGAAAACGTTGGGTAACGAGATCAAACTCAAAACCTGATCTATCCATATTTTATTTCTCTTATCTTTTTTAAAAGATAATACGATTTCGGTTTCGATTCACAACTCAATCAGCTCCTTCGTGAAGCGCTGCAACGGCTCCGCGCCGTCCGGGCCGAGGGCTACCATGTCTTCGATGCGGACGCCGAAGCGGCCAGGGAGGTAGATGCCCGGTTCGACGGTGAAGAGCGTGCCTTCGCGGAGGATGCCGGTCGAGGCGGTGCCGACGCGCGGCGCTTCGTGCACTTCGACGCCGACGCCGTGGCCGAGGCCGTGGCCGAAGGCTTCGCCGTAGCCTGCGGCGGCGATGAAGTTGCGCACCTCGGCGTCGAGGTCGCGGGCGGCCATGCCGACTCTGGCCGCGTCGATGCCGAGCTGCTGCGCCTCCCGAACGATGCGGTACACTTTGCGCTGCTCGTCGGAAATCCTGCCGAAGGCGACCGTGCGGGTCTGGTCGGAGGCGTAGCCATCGACGATGCACCCCATGTCGATGACGATGAGCGTGCCCGGCTCGAAGCGTGCGGCGGTCGGCTTTGCGTGCGGCATCGCGCCGCGCACGCCTCCGGCCACGATGGGATCGAAGGAGTCCTTCTCCGCGCCGAGCTTTCGGTGGCGGTAGGTGATTTCGGCGGCAATATCGATTTCGGTGACGCCGGGAGCGATCATGCCGATCACCGCTTCGAGCACCGTTTCGCTGAGGGCGACAGCGCGGCGCATCCGGTCAAGCTCTTCGATGTGGTTGATCTCGCGGAACTCGTCGAAAAAAGCCGAAACTGGCGCGAACTCCAGATGGTGGAGCTTTTCCGAAAGCTGCTGCATCTCGTGCCAGGTGATGTGGTCGGCCTGCAACGCCATCTTGTCGCCAAGCCGGAACGTACCCGACGCCAGCTCGACGGGCAGCGCCTCCCTGAGAATCACCGTGGCGATGCCGCTGGTTTCGTGACGAATCTGCTCCTGATAGCGGAAATCGGTGAAGAGCACGGAGGTCGCATCTCCGGCGAAAAGCAGTTTGGCGCTGGAGCCGCTGAAGCCGGTCAGCCAGCGGATGGTCGCCAGATCGGTGACGAGCAGCGAGTCCAGCCCGGCGGCGGCCATCTTTCTGAATATTTTGGTCCGCAGGGTACTGCGATAGGTATGAAGTATATCGTGCGACATAAATCGGAAAACAGAGTGAAAAATCGCGTCAGCCGCCCGTAACGCTCATCGGCTTTTTGCAAAAGGGCTGACAGTTAGTATAATGT
>JAAXWU010000043.1 GCA_013334855.1 Chlorobaculum sp.
GTCCGCGTGCTCTTCGATGCCTCCAACCCTGAGGTAGCGGAATAAAAATAAGAAAAGAACGCTCGAAGGCAAGCAGAAAAATCACTATATGATCATACAGTGATATAAATTCACTGACTTATCGCGACGCGGGCCTGGGGCGCATCTGATCGGCACGAAGTTTGGCGGTGAAATAGGCATCCGCGAAATCGGGATCGACCGTCTCCCCCGCACGGTTGACTAGCGGCTCCTCGTAGTCGTTCCAGCCTCGCAGGCCAGACTGAAGCGAGACGACGTTTTCATACCCGAGCACATGTAGCGAATGGGAGGCAAGAATGCTGCGATGACCCGACCGGCAGACCACGACGATTTCACGCTGCCGCGCATTGACCAGCTCCGGCTCGGTCTCCTCGAAATCCCATTCGCAAGCCGACTCCAAAATGCCGCGGGGCACGTTGAGCGAGCCGGAGATGTGCATGGCGTCGAACTCGTTCGGCTCGCGAACATCGAGAATGAGCAGGCCGGGATTCTCCTTCAGTCGATCCACGAGATTCCACGGCAGAATCTCCTTCACGTCAAGCAGACAGTGCCGCACCAACTCTATAAAACGCACCATAGCAAGCGACTCCTTTCAATAACTGTTTATTCTATATGATGTTAGTTCGCCGGACACTCCGCACGCCGAGGTTCATCCCCCTCTGACGGCGAGCTGCGACTCTCTCATTCATGTTGTGGATGATACTGCGGAAATGATAGCGGCGACTATCAGATTACGCCCCGTGCCGTGCCAGTTACGGACAGCATCAGCGACGCATGACGGGCGGAAATATACTGAATTTACCGGCAAGCAGACAACCAGCCCCGAAGGAATTCAGGGAAAAAAAGTCCAGATGGAGCGACAGCGTGACTCGCTGGCATTGTGACATATCAGCCGCTGGAGGCGCTGGCAATCGTTGTGTCAGCCGAGGCCGATCAGGAAATGCTTGATCTTTCGCAAAGAGGTCTCTTCACCATTTCATCATCGGCAGCGGATCGTTCGGATGCTCTTTGATTCGCTCGAAGGTCAGGCGGACGAGCGCGGGGTGGAACCCGGCGTTGGGGTAGCGGCGGCGGATTTCGCGGATGTAGCGGCGGTCGAGGCCGAAGTTGCGTGCGCCGAGGGTGACGTCGATCCAGTCGGCCTGGCGGAAGGGTTCAACAAGCCAGGCGGGGTTGCACGTCCACGGGGTGACTTTGTGGTGGTTATCGATCATCGCTTCGATCTCGTCCGCCCATTCAGCGTTTCCGGTCGATTCGAGGCAGGCGCAGGCGAGGCGCTTCGATGGTTCGAGGTAGTCGAAGGTTGCGTCCGTCCAGATGCCGAGATCGTGATATGCAGCGGCTATAGCGATCTTCTGGCGGCTCTCCCCTTCCGCTCGGGCCAGTGCGCTGGCGAAGAGAAACACCCGGCGGCAGTGGTTGCGGTAGCCTTCGAAGTCGCGCCCGAGCACCGGAAACCAGGGATCGACGAGATCATCGACCGTGAATAGCGTTCTGTGGTTCACCTTTTCCTGAAATTCGTTCCTACCCTTTCGTATATTCCCCGATTATCGAAAAATAAACTTTTCAGAACATCCCGGGACAACTTTCAACCTTTTCGGGAGGTTCATCAACGATGATACCTTTATCGTTCGGAGTATGAAAATATGAGTGAAAATAAAGCCGCGTCAGGCAAGAAAACCGGTTTACTGTGGGCGGCAAGCATCGTGGCGACAGCGCTTGTCACGCTTTTTGCGACGATCTGGTTTCAGAATGCATCGATCATGAATGGCGGCCTTTCCGGCTCGAAAAAGCAGGCGCTGCTTGCCGATATGCGCCTGAACCTCGCCCGTTCGTCGGAAAAGGAGAAGTGCGCCGTACTTTCCACGAGCGACGAACAGTCCGCAAATTTCGCCGAGCAGTCGAGGTCATCGGCAAACGGGGTCAGTCGTGATCTGAAAAAGCTCGAAGCGACTGTCGCGAAGAGCGATTCCGCGAAGGAAAAGGAGTTGGTCGCCAGATTCGGCAAAGCATGGGCGGAGCTTCAGGAGATCGATGGCGGATTGCTTGAATCGGCCATGCAGCACACCAATGCCAAGGGGCTCGACCTGTCGAACAGTATTGGCGCGGAGCTGATGCACAAAATCGACGACAATCTCGCCAAACTGACGGCGAAGGTCACTCCGGCGGCAAGAAAAGCGCAGATGGACAAGATTGCCGTGGATGCGAGCCTCTCCGTCCGCAACATCGCGCTACTCCAGATGCGCCACATCGACGCCCCCGTTGACGCCGACAAGAAAAAGCTCGAAGCTTCGATGCAGTCTGAACAGGCGAAGGTGAGCACAGCCTTGAAGACGCTCGACAAAATGACCGGCAAAAAGAGCCGCGTCTTCATCCGTGAGGCCACGACCGACTTTGGTGAGTTCATGCGCGTGAACGCTGAGATCGTGCGCCTCTCGACGCTGAACACTAACAACAGTACCGCCGCCCTGTCGCTCGGCAAAAAGCGCATGGCCGAAGCCGAGTGCGACCGCGCCCTCGAAGCGCTCCAGAAGCTCGCTGCCGGAAAACCGTAAACGCAATCTTCCGGGCGGTTGTCCACAACGTCCACTTCGTCCACCAAGTCCACAACGTCCACCCGAACCATGCACTCACCCGCCGACTCCCACGAAGAGCGCCTCGCCGGCTCCGTCGAGCGGGTGACCTTTCACAGCGAGGAGTCGGGCTTCACGGTGCTTCGCCTGCAGGTCGCCGGGCAGCGCGAACCGGTGGCGGTGGTAGGCCGCACGGCCTCGCCCGCCGTGGGGCAGTTCATGGAGTGCGTCGGGGAGTGGCAGAACGACCGCACCCACGGCCTCCAGTTCAAGGCCTCAAAGCTCACCCCCGTGCAGCCGACCACCCTCGATGGCAAGGAGCGCTACCTCGCCTCGGGGCAGGTGAAGGGACTCGGCAACCACTACGCCAAAAAGCTCATCGATCTGTTCGGCGAGGCGGTCTTCGAGGTCATCGAAAACGAGCCGGAGCGGCTGCTTGAAGTGCCCGGCATCGGGCGCAAGCGGCTCGACATGGTCAAGGCGTCGTGGGCCGAGCAGAAGGGGGTGCGCGACATCATGCTCTTCCTGCAATCGCACGGCGTTGGCGCGGCGCGGGCCTGGAAGATTTACCGCCGCTACCGCGAACGGGCCATCGCCACGATCACGGAGAATCCCTACCGCCTGTCGCTCGACATCGAGGGGATCGGCTTCCAGAGCGCCGACGCCATCGCCACGAGCCTCGGCGTGGCGAAGAACTCGCTGATGCGAGCCGAAGCCGGCATCAGCCACGTGCTCGCCGAAATGTCTCTCAGCGGCCACTGCGCCGTGCCGGAAGAGAGGCTCATCGACGAGGCCTCGCGGCTGCTCGGCATCGACCGCCCGCTCGTGGCCGAGGCGGTGACGAACGAAAAGCTCACGCGCCGCATCGTGGCCGAAACGATTGAGGACGTGCCGTGCATCTTCCTCGAATCGCTGCACCGCGCCGAAACGGGCGTGGCGTCGGGCCTGCAACGGCTGATGCGCGGCGGGCTGCCGTGGGAGGCGTTCGACCCGCACGAGGCGCTGCCGTGGATCGAAGAGACGACCGGCCTCCAGCTTTCGCCGTCGCAGCGCAGCGCGGTGACGCTGGTGCTGGCGAGCAAGGTCTCGATCATCACCGGCGGGCCGGGGGTCGGCAAGACCACTATCATGCGGGCGATTCTCTCGGTGCTCCAGCGCGAGGAGGTCTCCGTGGCGCTCTGCGCTCCGACGGGCCGTGCGGCCAAGCGGCTCACCGAATCGACCGGCATCGAGGCCAAAACGATTCACCGACTGCTCGAATTCGACCCGCAAGCGTTCGACTTCAAGCGCGGACGCGGCAACCCGCTCGACGCCTCGATGGTGGTGGTGGACGAAACCTCGATGGTGGATGTCGTGCTGATGCAGAAGCTCGTGGCGGCGATTCCCGACCGGGCGGCTGTGGTGCTGGTGGGCGACGTCGATCAGCTCCCCTCGGTCGGCCCCGGCGCGGTGCTCGCCGACCTGATCTCGTCGGAGGCGATTCCGACCGTGCGCCTCACCGAAATCTTCCGGCAGGCCGCCGAGTCGATGATCGTCATCAACGCGCACCGCATCAATCAGGGGGAAACGCCGCTGACGGCGGAAGGCGAGGCGCTGTCGGACTTCTACATCGTGAAGGCAAGCTCGCCGGAGGATATTTTCGACAAGGTGATGCAGCTCGTCACGGAGCGCATCCCGAAGCGCTTCGGCCTCGACCCGGTGAAGGATGTGCAGGTGCTGACGCCGATGAACAAGGGGGGCGTCGGCGTACACACGCTCAACGCGGAGCTTCAGGCGAAGCTCAACCCCTCCGCCGGGCCGAAGGTGACGCGCTTCGGCACAACCTACGCGCCGGGCGACAAGGTGATCCAGACGGTCAACAACTACGACAAGGAGGTGTTCAACGGCGACATTGGCCTCATCGAGCATATCGACGCCGAGGCGGAGACGCTGACGGCCCGCTTCGACCACCACCGAGTCGAGTACGACTACAGCGACCTCGACGAAATGTCGCTCGCCTACGCCACGAGCATCCACAAAAGCCAGGGTTCGGAGTATCCCGCCGTGGTGATCCCGCTCGCCATGCAGCACTTTGCTTTGCTCGAACGCAACCTCGTCTATACGGCGGTCACGCGGGGGCGCAAGCTCGTGGTGATCGTGGCCGAGCCGAAAGCGCTCGCGCTCGCCATCAAAAACTGCAAGTCAAAGCGCCGCCTCACCGGCCTCGTTCAGCGCCTCAGAGCCTCCGGCACGCAAAACTGGCAGAATTTGTGAGTGGAGGCGGGGGTTTATCGTTTTCTGCAGGGTTTTGCCCATAGGACTTATAGGTCGTATAAGTCCTACAGGATAAGATGAAACACGATTATTGCCCCTTAATTATCCATTATCCATTATCCATTATCAACTCTCCCCTACTCCTCGCTGATGAACTCCTTCTCCGTGGCCTTGACGATCAGCACGGGAATGGCGGCTTTGCGCACCACCGCTTCGGCAACGCTGCCCATCAGCAGGCGGCTGAGGCCGGTCTTGCCGTGCGAGCCCATGATGAGCAGGCTCACATCCATGTCGGCCATCTGCTGGAGAATCACCTCCGCCGGCATTCCGATCACGACGTCGGCGCTTATATCGACCCCTTTCGCCTGGGCTTCGCTGACCAGAGGAATGAAATCCTCCCTGGCCGCCGCGGCGAGATCCTCTTCGAGCGGAATGTAGTTCAGGCTCATGTCCGCCGCTATCGGACGCGGTTCGATCACGTTCAGCAACACCACTTTCGATCCCATCGATTTGGCGAACTCGCAGGCATAACGGTATGCATTTTTTGATGCGTCGGAAAAATCGATCGGGCAGAGAATCGACTTGATGGTAATCATGGCCGTATCGTTTGATGGTTGATAATAACCGGTTCAGGATTTTTTGTCGAAAAACATCTTGATGAGGTCCATCGGCACAGGGAAAATCGTGGTCGAGTTGTTTTCGACGGCGATGTCCTGCAAGGTCTGGAGATAGCGTAACTGCAACGCGGCAGGATTCTGCGAGATGATGGCCGCTGCTTCGGAGAGCCGCTGCGCCGCCTGAAACTCGCCCTCGGCGTTGATGATCTTCGAGCGCCGCTCCCGCTCGGCTTCGGCCTGCTTGGCCATCGCCCGGCGCATCTCCTCGGGCAGATCGATCTCCTTCACCTCGACCTTGCTCACCTTCACCCCCCATGGCGCGGTATCCTTGTCGAGAATGGTCTGGATGCGGTCATTGATCTCGTCGCGCTCGGCGAGCAGATTGTCCATCTCCCCCTGACCGCAGACGCTGCGCAGGGTGGTTTGCGCGAGCTGGGAGGTGGCAAAGTGGAAATCGGCCACGTCGATGATCGCCTTGATCGGGTCGAGCACGCGGAAGTAGACCACGGCGCTCACCTTGACCGAGACGTTGTCGCGCGTGATGATGTCCTGCGGAGGCACGTCGAGCGTCACCGTTCGAAGATCCACCCGCACCATCCGGTCAACGTAGGGAATCAGAATGATCAAGCCTGGACCTTTAGCCCCGATGATCCGGCCAAGCCGGAAAATGACCGCCCGCTCGTATTCGGACATGATCTTGACCGCGGAGACAAAAAACGCCACCGCAAGAACGAGCAACACCAGCAGATTAAACGAAAGCATGTCACGCCTCCCCTTTCGATTGTTTCACGTTGAGTTTCATCCCATCTACAGACATAACAACAACTTGCGCCCCGGCGGGAATGTCGCCCATGGCCGACGCATCCCACAACTCGCCATGCACATACACCTTGCCGCCTTTTCCCGCGACGATGGCGCGCTCGACCGAACCCCTCTCGCCGATCAGCCCCTCCATACCGGAGAGCGCCCTCTTCCGGGTAGAGCGGAGCACCACAAAGACAAGTAACAGGACTCCCGCCGAAAATGAAAGAAAAAGCGGCAGAAAAATCCACCAGTTGATAACGAGACCGATCTCCGGCTGGTTGAACACCATGACCGAACCGATGAAGAGCGCCACCAGCCCGGCAATGGCGAGTGCGCCGCTGCTGACGACGAAAATTTCAAGTCCGAAAAAGAGGATGGCGAGCAGGATGAGCAGAAGGCCGGTGACGTTGACCGACAAGAGCTGTATTGCCCACGCGCCAAGCACGAGGGCAATCGCTCCGGCCACGCCCGGCAGCACCGCGCCCGGCGTCGTGAGTTCGAAATAGAGTCCTGCGATACCGAGAAGCAGGAGGAAATAGGCGATGTTCGGATCGGCGATGGTCATCATCACCTGTTCGCCAAAGGTTGGAGAGACCTCTTGAACCTGTACGCTTGCCGTGTGGATGGTCACGGCTCCGGTGGAGGTCATCACCGTGCGCCCGTCGAGATACGCGAGCAGCTCTTTGCGATTGGCTGCTACGGTGTCGATCACGCCCGCCGTGAGCGCCTCGGAGGCCGTCGAGGCGATGCTCTCGCGCACGGCCCGCTCCGCCCACTCGGGATTTCGGCCACGCTTCTGCGCGAGGCTGCGGGCAAAAGCGGCCAGATCGTTCTCGATCTTGGCGTTCATGACGCTCCCCTTATCTGCATTGCCACCCAGATCGACCGGATGCGCCGCGCCGGTCTCGGTTCCCGGAGCCATCGCCGAAACGTGGGCGGAGAGCAACAACAGCGCCCCCGCCGAAGCCGCCTGCGCCCCGGACGGCGCGACGTAGACCACGACCGGCACTTTTGATGCCATCACCCCCTGCACCATCTGGCGGAGGGATGCGACCAGCCCGCCCGGCGTATCGAGTTCCACCAGCAAAAGTGTATCACCCTCACGATTCGCCTCATCGAGCTCCCTAAGAAACCAGACCACGCTGCCGGGATTGACGCTCCCTTTCAGCGACATGCTGCGGATTCCGGCGGCCTGACCAGCCAACGGCGCGGCGACAAAGGCCGCAACGACGGCCATCAGCCGGAGCAGCGCCATGATTATCGACCGGTTACGCTTGACCTTCATCGTCACTGAAATCTGGATTGCCGTATTTCACATGAATATAAGCAAAAAGGGAACCTGATCGTTCGTAACGCCCAGAAACCCCGGCGACGCTGATAAAGCTCTATTGCATTTTAAAATTAAGAGATAACTGTTTTCACACAAAAAGCCTGAATTTTAACTACTTTCAAACATCCGTAAATGTTTTCAATCGACACAAGCCTGTTCTAACTGATTTCACAGACTCATATCCACATGTCATTATAAAACGGAGAAGTCATGAAGCAAAACCGCCCGGCTGGCTATGTCTTCCTGCTGGAAAAATACAAGCTCGATGCCATACCTAACTGGCACAGTTCGCGGATAGGACCAACAGGCACACGAAGCGAGATCATTCAGGACGGTCTGGTCGAAACAACCTATCCCCAGTCTTACTGGCCGGGAGAACTTGATGGTGATCATCTGGAGTTTGCACTTAAATACGACGGCATCAACCTTGCGACAATCGCATTACTGTTCGAGGTTATCGACGCCGCCTCGCTCCGTGAATGGATCGCATCGAAACCAACCGGAAAATATGCCCGCAAAATCTGGTTTTTATTCGAATACCTGACAGGAGACAAACTTCCGCTGCCCGACCTCGCCCAAGGAAATTATATCGACCTGCTTGAAAAAAAGTATTATTACACAACCAAACGAGCGCAGCCGCTGTTTCGCAAAACCGAAGGAAATAAATTCAATTTTGAGCCGCTGGCATTAAGAAGCAACTCTTCAGAGAATATATACGAAGCAATTCAGCGCCAGCGAATCAACAACAATCTTCCCGGCACACCGGAGTTTTGCCCTATCGTCAGGCGCACCGAAAAGCTGGCCGAAATGGAGCGCATCGACATAACTCAACGATGCGAGGAAATCGTCACCGCTTATCCTCCAGAGCTGCTCAAACGGGCGTTGGGCTACCTTTATCGCAAGGAAACGAAAGCATCCTTTGAAATCGAACATATCAAGCCGGACTCATTCCGGACGGACAGAATCATCGCTCTTCTGACAACGGCAGAACACCGGGACTTCTGCGAAAAAGAGCTGTTGATCGAAATTCAAAACAACATTGTTGATCCGCGCTTTCGGGATACCGATTACCGGCAAAACCAGAATTATGTCGGCGAAACGGTCACCCTCTATCAGGAAAAGATTCATTACATCAGTCCAAAACCCGAAGAGTTGCCGGGCTTGATGAATGGTCTTGTCAGCACCCATCAAAAAATGAAACGGCAAACAGAAATTCCTGCGGTGGTTCATGCGGCAATCATCGCCTACGGCTTTGTCTTCCTGCATCCATTCGAAGATGGAAACGGGCGCATTCATCGTTTTCTGATCCACAACATCTTTGCTCAAAGAAAACTGGTTCCCGAGGGACTCATGTTTCCGGTATCGGCAGCCATGCTGAACAATCCGGGGCTGTATAACTATTCGCTCGAAGCATTTTCGGTTCCACTGCTGAAAATGATCGATTACAAACTGGATGGATCCGGCGAAATGACTGTTTCCGGTCAGACGGGAATCTGGTACCGCTACATCGACATGACCGCGCAGGTCGAGGCACTGTATGAATTTGTGATCAAAACCATCGACGAAGAGCTGAAAAAAGAGCTCGATTTTCTGGTCGGCTATGACAAAACGAAAAAGGCGATTCAGGAGATCGTGGATATGCCGGATCGCAAGATCGATCTTTTTATCAAGCTCTGTCTGCAAAACAAAGGCAATCTTTCCGCCGCCAAACGGGAATCTGTTTTCAACGTTTTGACCGACGAGGAGATCGAGCGCATGGAGGCTGCGATAAGAACGAATTACGCATCGTGATCTTTCACCCCTCGTCACCACTTCCCGTTGAAATACTTCCGCGTCGCTGCGAGCGGAATGGCGAACAACACCAGCAGAACCGAGTTGAGAATGGCGTTCTGCCAGAAGCCGGTGTAGAGAGAAAAACCGGTATCGGCGACAAACCAGGTGAGCATCGGCACGGCGAGTAACGCCCAGCCGTCGGAGTCACAGCGGCAGAAAGGCCCACGGAGAACAAGGAGCATGGATGCTCCCCAGCCGAGCATGACCGCACCCAGCACGCCGTGGGCGAAAATGATGTACTCGTTGGCCGCCGCCGGGTAGCGCGCCTGAAACCCGCCAAGCGCGAAATAGAAGAGTATGCTGAAAAACTCTAGTGCGACGCCGGGCATGAGCACCATGCTCCCGCCAAGCAGTATGACCACGAGAGTCACGGCGTAAAGCCAGCGAATCCAGAATAAAGGTATCATTGGAGTGTAAGCTGAATTACCCGAACCATCACCTATGATAACAAAAGCAAATGAAACAGGATAGTACCTCTTAACCGGTATCGGGACGAGTCAGCGGATGACCCGGTAATCGTGAAGGTAAAGATGGATCAGCACGGGCTTGCGCAACGGATTCCCCTTGACGCTTCTCGGGGTTACCACTCTTTCGGAAGGATACACCAGCCCGTCGGCATTTTCTGAATGACGATACACGACATTGGCCGCCGTCGCGAGCGGACTGATGATATCCGCCGTATAATCGTGCTGGATCAAGAGGCCGGTTTTGCGGTCGAACCGGAACTGCTGCACGCGGCTGTGCGTCGGAATATGATCGGGAAAAACAGCATTGAGCCTGCCCGGCTCCGGTTCGCTCCAGTCAATATCCTCACGCAACAGCAGTGCCGGAAGCGTGAAGTAATTCCATGAAGCGTAATTGGCGAAATAGGACATATCGAGATCATCCCAATAGAGCAGCCTCCGGCCCACCTTGAAATAACTACGCGCTTTCCGGCGTTCTTCGATAACTTGTTCCTGAGCATTCTCAAGTCGCACATCACCGCCATCGAGTACTCCGGTTATACCGGGATAACGACCAATCGGGGTAAAGCGGCAAGAAGGCCGGTGGGCGTCCATGGTCATTTTCGAATGGCTGAAATAGGGACGCCGTTTCAGGATGAACGCCAGTCCCGAGGCGCTGACAGTTGTTTCAACCGATACGGCGTTCTTCCACAATTCGATCCCGCCATAAGCGGCAATGGCTTTTGCGGCAGTTTCAGAGAGCTTCATGGGAATGGTATCGACTGGTTTCCGTTATCATTCGAAGTATAACGAAGGAAAGCGGATTAAAAGATTCCGAGTTCCCGTGGGCGGTCACAAGGAGATAACGCCTTCCATAAAAGTGACCGTGCCGCCTGAAAGCAGGACGCGATCAGCCCGCACTTCACAGATGACCGTGCCGCCTCGACGGGAGAGCTGCCGCGCTTCGAAGATGTTTTTCCCCAGCCTGCCCGCCCAGTATGGGGCGAGTTCGCAGTGCGCGGAGCCGGTGACCGGGTCTTCCGGCACGCCATACTTCGGAGCAAAGAAGCGGCTGACAAAGTCCGCCTCGCGACCGGAAGCCGTGACGATCACGCCGCGCCGGTCGAGCCGTTGCAGCAACGCCTGATCGGGCGCGATGGCCCGGACAGCCTCCTCGCTCTCGACGACGGCGAGATAATCGTCGGCGGCCAGCACTTCGAGCGGCTCGATGCCGAGCGCATCGGCGAGGAGTCTTGGACAGGCACAAGGCTCGGGAAATTGCGCGGGAAAATCCATTTGCAGCAGGTTGCCCTGTCTCGTGACGCTCAACTCGCCGCTTCGGCTCTCGAAAACGACCGCCTCTTTCGCGAAGCCGAGGTGATTGAAAATCACATTCGCAGTCGCCAGCGTTGCATGGCCGCAGAGATCGATCTCCCGAAGCGGCGTGAACCAGCGCAGGCGAAATCCCGCGCCGGAGGGCGCGAAGAATGCCGTCTCCGACAGGTTGTTCTCCCCGGCAATCGCCTGAAGCGTCGCGTCATCCAGCCATCGCTCCAGCGGGCAAACAGCCGCCGGATTGCCGGTGAACACCCGGTCGGCAAAGGCATCGACCTGATAGAGCCTGATCTTCATAACGCAGCGGTTCAGCGCTCACGCCATCGGCTGGCGCAGGATGGTTTTCCATTTCGACGGATCGGCTTTGCGCGTGTCGCTGAGGTAGATTTCGTGATGCTTGCCGCTAAGCTCGCAGCCCGCACTGGCGATGAACTGGTGCAGCTTTTCGATGGCTGGCCCCTCTTCGGAAAAGGGGCCGATGTGCATGATCTGGGCGCAACGCCCCTCGAAGAATCGCTCAAAGCGGAAGCGATCGAGCGCCGGAAGCGCTCTCTTTTTGCGGACATCCTCGATAGCAGTCGCAACCATCGCCTCATCGACAAACGCGGGCTGCATGACCATCAGCCTCCACTTCCAGCGAGCTTTGTCGCCCGACTTGAAGGCCACCATGTCGTCCGCCCACCACAATCCTTCGAGCGGCATCACCGCGTAGTCGGTCTGCGATGCGCCCTTCTTCACCTTGAACTTGATGGCGTAGGAGAGCGAAAAGAGCGCCTCGACAGCTTCGTGAAACGCGGTCGTGGTCTCGGGGTCGCCCTCGCCGTCGATCACGAGAAAGCGCATCTCCGGCACATCGACCTCTGTAACCTCTTTCGCCGAAGGGTTATAGAGCTGCTTCCACTCCTTTTTGTAATCGATCTTTTCCATCGATCCCTCCGTTTGCGTTTACCTGTTTTTCATAGAGTCGGCCCTGCGAATGATCTTACGCAGCGATACGGACGCCACCGCGACGATGATGCTCACAGCTTCAAAATGAAATTCGCTATCGATTCGCGCTCCTGCAAGCCAAATTTCTGATAGACGCCGCGTTGACAGGAGTCGCGGTCACGAGCGTTGCAGAGCATCAGCCGCGAGCAGCCGCGCTCTCTTGACTCGCGTTCCGCGGTTTCGATCAGGCTTTTGCCAATTCCTTTGCCGCGCAAACCGTCATGGACGAATATTTCGGAAATGTATCCCTCGGGCGCGGACAGAAACAGATATGGCAGCCACTGCACCGTCAGATAGGCAAAAACATTACTGACGCCAGCTTCGTCGACATAAACCGAGCGGCAATCGGAACCGTTGTATGACAGCGCAAGCAATGTTTCGATTCGCTCGATTTGAAACTCTACCGAATCCCCCGAGAGATGAGGAAACCATCCCGTCTTCAGCAAAATCAGAGCGATTGAGCGAGCATCTTCTGCCTGAGCACAACGTATCGCTATTTCGGAATGCATTGAAAAAAAACCTCCTGTAACAATATCGACAAAATCATTGCTTAAGGTTCGACGATAGTATTTCCTCCGCCCACCCTCTCAATCGAAATCAAGATCGAAATCGATCTTTTCCACGGTCATCCGATTTTCTCGAAATCCGCTATTGCCTGCATCATCTCCGCAAAAACGGGATTTCGTGGTTCAAGCTCTTTGCCACCTTTGCTGACAACAGGCTTTTCGAGTACGACGCTGGCATGTGGCAAACCGAGATTTTTCGCGATCCTGAAAAAGCGGAATCGCTCTTTATCGCATACATGCTGCAATGCCTCGATACCGGCAATATCGGCAGTCTCATCGGATTCGGAGTGCGCCGCGAATACTTTGTAAGGAAAAGGAAATCGTGAGCCAAACAGGCTGATAATCGAATCGGTCTCCTTGATAAGCCGTGCGAGCTGCCTGGCGCCATCCATATCGACATAGCTGTAGCGGTAGGAATTCTCGCCGATCATCGGAGTGTTGAAATCGAACAGATCGGGCACGGGGGTCAGCAGCAGATTTTCCTGCACCTCGCCGACCAGGCCGAACGCTCCTCCCGCCAGATCGAGCGCCGCCGAGAAGAGGTAGAGTGCGTCGTTGATTTTCGGGTGGAGCGCCGCCATGTAGACACTCAACGCTCCGCCGGTTGAGAGGCCGCCGACTGAAACTTCGCTCGCTTTCAGGGAAGCTGTTTTGATCGCGAAACTGACGTTCGACTTCCACTCTTCGAGTTCGACCCCCTCCATCCCTTTCGGCTCTTTGAGGCCGTGGAAGTGCAGCAGGGGCATATAGACGTTATAGCCAAGGCGATTGAAAAAATAGTCGCCTATCGCCGTCATGAAATATGGCGAATCGGAGAGGCCGTGAACCAGCACGATCGCTTTTTTCGGCGATTCAGGATGCTCCATGATTCGCGGTTGACAGCCATCGCGCACCGCTTCCGGCGAGAAACAGGTGAACGCTTTGTAATAGTCAAACCACTCGTGATCACGCGCAGGGGTCGATGGTTGATCGCTCATGTTTTTTCTCCCGAAAATTGTTGACAAAACAACAGCTATTCAGGAAAAATATACTGAATATTTCTCGGAACAATAATGAATCAGCCAATGTACATTGACAATCTTGCGCTTTATCGCTGGTTTTTGGACGAGCGATTCTGTGCTGGAAAGCGCCGTTTCATATACATTTTCGACTTCAGATTGTATATCTCGAAACCTTTTCCGCCGGGAAGCAATCTGCCGTAGATTTTGACATCCCGGGAGAGATTGCGCGAGCTCTTTTCGCGCCATATCGTTCTACTGGTGTGTCAAAGAATAATGAAGGGGGGAATCGTCATCGCGAGGCCCGACCTGTCGGGACGTGACGATTCATCCTTTTTCGCTATCGCGCTGAATCCATTTGGATTGCCGCGCCTCTTCGCGGCTCGCAATGACCATGCGTTGTTTTGCCAGTATTTCACTATATCGGTAACTGATGTAATGTGATGGAAGCTGGCAACAAAAGATTGGGCTGAAGCCCCGGGATTTTTCTGACTGGCTCTCCCCGGCTTGAAAGCCGGGGCAATGTGAATGTAAAAGAACTGCATGTCCGACGGGCTAAAGCCCGCCTGAGTACAATTGGATTGCCACCTCCATGAGCGAGCTGCTTATGCTCCTCAGCAATTGCCCCGGACTTCAGTCCGGGGTTGAAGAAATAGAAAAATCAGGGCTTTAGCCCAATTTCTTTTTCAATGTTGTTTCCGCTTTTTCCCTGAGCAGATACACTTTGTTCAAGGTTCGTGTGCGGTATCGAGCCGGATACGGGTGACTCGCAATGACGCGGAATGTACGAGACAGTTTGGTATTGTCTCGACTTCAGAAGAGTCCGGCGAAGCATGACCATGCGCGGTTATGCTTCGCCGGTCATGACTCGCTAATAACGGTTCTGGTTGCGGTCGTAGTCCCGGTCACGCCGGTCATCCCGATCCCGCCGGTCGTCCCGGTCGCGATCCCGATCTCTGCGATCCTCGAAACGATTCCGGTCGTCGCGATCTCTTCGTCCGTCGTTCGAATAATACGGCTCACAGCCAGCGAGCGAGATCAGCAGCGTCAGGGCAAGCATTTTTTTCATGATAGCCTCCAGATGTTCATGGTTGACGTAATCTTTACACAGTACTCCACGGGTAGCATAACATATGACGGCGTTTTCGGTCAAACGCCATCGGCTCATAGTCATTGGTCAGCAGTTCGGTCCCGGCGGACGCGCCACGCTCAGTTGCGCGACGACGCCAGAATCTTCGATACCATTCTCAGAAAACTGTTGATGTTGAAGGGTTTCTGGATGAAATTCACCTCACTACAAAGGTTTTTATGCTGGTAAAAGTTTTCCTGCACGTAGCCCGACATGAAGAGCGTTTTGATGCCCGGTCGTGCGGCCTCCATTTTTTTACTCAGCTCGATGCCATTCATATCCGGCAGCATGATGTCAGTCACCAGAAGATCGATGTCGCCCGAATGCTGGCTGGCTGCCTGGACGGCGCTTTCCGCGTCCCGGGCGGTAACGATTCTGAAACCCCTCTTTTCGAGCAGCTCCTGCAGTATGGGGAGAATGTTGGGGGCATCTTCGACCAGCAGGATGGTTTCGCCGGAAATGTCGATGTCGGTCTCACCGTGTTCCTCACGCAGGTAGACCGCACTGTCATTATAGGTCGGCAGGTAGAGGTTGAAGGTCGTGCCCTCGCCGGATCGGGTCTTGCAGTCGATCCATCCCTTGTTCTGTTTCAGGATGCCATAGACCGTCGACAAGCCGAGGCCAGTCCCCTTTCCCGGCTCCTTGGTGGTGAAAAAGGGTTCGAAAATGTGCGGGAGCACCAGGGCGTCGATGCCGCATCCGGTATCGCAAATGGTGATCTGGAGATATTCGCCCGGCGTCTGGCACGTATGACCGGCGGCGCACGCTTCGCTGCCGATCGTGACCGCGGAGGTTTCGATGATGATCGTGCCGTTGCCGTTACCGTTGATGGCGTCCCGAGCGTTGATGCACAGGTTGATCAGTATCTGGTCGATCTGCGACGGATCCATGTGCACGCACCGCCCGCTGCCAGACGGACGCCACAGGAAGGCGATATGAGTTCCGATGAGTGATTTGATCATCGGAAGCATGTGCTCGATCTCCTCGTCGAGCGAGCAGACTCGCGGCATGACGATCTCCTTGCGGGCGAAGGCGAGCAACTGCCGGGTCATGTTGGCCGAGCGGAGGGCCGATTTCCGGATGTCGTCGATGTGTTCGATGAAGCGCGATGCCGGAGGCACTTTTTTCACCAGCAAATCGGCATTGCCCAGAATAGCCGTCAGCGCATTGTTGAAGTCATGCGCAATGCCGCCGGCAAGCTGGCCGATCGCCTCCATCTTCTGGGCCTGCTGGAGTTCGAGCTGCAACGCCTCATGCCGCTCCGCCTGGCCTTTACGCTCGCTGATGTCCCGGACGATTCCCGACATCAGAGAGCGGTGTGTCCGCGCATCGACCTGAAATCCGCCCGCCACCCATATCCATCGAATCGCTCCGTCCTTCCGGCGGATGCGGCATTCGAAGGTGAAATTCTCATGTCTGTCGAGCGCCTGAAGACTCAAAGCTTCGACCATCGTGCGGTCTTCATTGATGACATGATCGAGAAACAGGTTGAAATCCCACTCCGGCAAGAGGGTATCGTAGCCGAAAATCCGGTCATGTTCGAGCGTACGGATCGTCGTGTTGGTCACGGGGTCGAACTCCCACCACCCGAGGTGGGTCTTTTCGAGGGTGAAGTCGAGGCGGTCGTGGCTTCGTTTCAGCTCCACCTCCATCTGCTTGCGCTCATCGATGTCAAGCCCGACAGTCACGACGAACGGCACGCCGTCGATCTCGGTTTTTCGCGCATGAACGATGAACCACCTCGTATGCTCACGATTGCCATGTATGCAGATTTTCGCTTCGACCGCCTCCTCGATGTTTTTTTCCAGAACAGCCTTGAACTTGTTCCAGACAACGGGGCGATCTTCGGGATGGACGATCTCGAACGGATCGGAACCATGCAGCTCGGCCTCGCTTTTTCCGAAAACCTGCATCGCATAGCGGTTGAAACCGGTCATCCGCCCTTCGGCATCGAGGATGATAACCGAGCCTGGCGTGGCGTCGAGCAGCGCCTTGAAGACCAGATTGTCCTTTCGCGAGCGGAACTCCTCCTGCTTGGCTTTGGTGACGTCGTGGACAATCACCAGCAACCGGGTGATCCGGCCTTCGGGAGTTGCCACCGGATGGACGAAGTGTCGCCAGTGTCGGCCATCCTTCTCGTCGTCGAAAAAGATGTGCCTGCCGGTTCGCAGCACCTCGTCAGCCTTGGCTTTCCTGCTCGCCGCGATTTCCGGCGCACGGTGAACGGAGGCGAGCAATTCGTAGACGTTGCACCCACGAATATCCGGGCCGCTTGCCGGAAAACGGGCGGCGAACACCTCATTGCAATCGAGGAGCGTCCCTTCTGGATCCATCACGAACGCCGGTTCCGGGAAGTACCTTAACAATCCGAACTCCGTGTTTTCAAATGACATGACAAAATGATGATTTGGTGAAACGCCTTTTCCGACCTCTTCGGTCAACTTCAAATATAAAAGCGAATCGCGACTATTCCGCGTATTTGCGTTACCGCTCGGGATTGCCGATCATCTGGTTATGATGTCCAGGCCAGGCGCGAAAAGTTTATTGGCCATTCTTTCCGGCGCTTGCTTTACCAGTGAGGCGGTTTTCCGGTTAGGGTGCTGCTGTCGAGAATTAAGGAGTCTGGGAGCTGATTCCGGGCACCGGCGGCGGAGCCAAACATGAACGATTTCGGCGCCAGAGCCGTCTACGACAGCGTTGTCATATGGTTCGAATCGCAAAAAAATCGATAGATGAGCATGACATACTTTCCCCGAAAATCGCCGCTGATGGAATGGCCTACTTGCCGTCGAAATCCGCCCAATTGTTCGGAGTCTCGTACCAGCGGAGGTTTTTGATGGTGACGCCTTCGGGGAGGTTATCCCTGAGCTCGTTGAAGGCCCATTTGGCGAGGCATTCGGCGGTTGGCGGCTCGTCAGTGACCAGCACGCGCGTGTTGCGCTTGAGGATGAATTCGAGGTCTTCGTGGTCGTTTTTCCAGATCGCGAAGCCGTGGTCGAGCACGTCGTGAATCCGCTCCTTCATGATGCGGTGCAGGAACTTGAAATCCATCACCATCCCCTCCTCGGCGTCGCCCTCGCGGTCGATGACCGGCCCTTCGACCGTGGCCACGATGACGCCCCGGTGCCCGTGCAACTGGTTGCAGAAGGTGAAGCTGTTCGGCAGGGTGTGGCCGTAGTCGATCTCGATTTTCCTCGATATGAGCATGGTGTCGCGGGTGTCGTGTTCACGGAAAAATATGTCAAGTGTACGCAAAATTTTTCAGAAAACATGGGGCGGATCGGCGGCGATTTACGTGCACGGATTCGGGATGGCGTCGGGCGAGAGTTTTGCGCTGTTTTGCGTACATTGAGCGACCGTCGAGGACGGTTGGCATTGCCAGATCGGGATTCTCCGCACTTCGACAGCGGGAAACCTTTAGGATTCCGGCGGCGCTATATATCATCATAAAGCCAGTTATCGCGGTGAGTTGCCGCAAGCCATCCAACAGAAAATCATGAGTGTACAGGATATTTGGGCAAGGATTCTTGAAGAAACGCGGTTCGAATGCGGGCGCGAGCCGGAAATCAGTCTGTTTCTGGAGCAGCATATTCTGCGCTACAAGGAGTTCGGCCCGGCGCTGGCGATGCTGCTGTCGGTGAAGCTCGGCTCGAAGCACTTTCCACCGCCGGTGCTGGAGGGAATTTTCGAGGATTTCTACCGGCAGAGTCCCGAAGCGGTAGAGGATGCCGTGTGCGATCTCGTGGCGACGCAGCAGCGCGATCCGGCGGCGGTAAACTATTTCGAGATCATGCTTTTCCTCAAGGGCTACCAGGCGCTCCAGTCCTACCGTCTCGCCCACTGGCTGTGGCGGAACGACCGCAAGTCGCTGGCCTACTTTTTGCAGAACCGCATCTCCGAGGTCTTCGCGGTCGATATTCACCCGGCGGCGAAAATCGGCAAGGGCATTCTGCTCGACCACGCCACGAGCCTCGTCATCGGCGAAACCGCCGTGGTGGAGGACAACGTCTCGCTCCTGCACGAGGTGACGCTCGGCGGCACCGGCAAGGAGACGGGCGACCGCCATCCGAAGGTCGGCAAGTCGGTGATGATCGGCGCGGGCGCTAAAATTCTCGGCAACATCCGCATCGGCGAAGGGGCGAAGGTCGGCGCTGGCAGCGTGGTGCTCGACGACGTACCGCCGCACTACACGGTCGCTGGCGTACCGGCGCACATCGTGGGCCGCACCGAATCCCCCGAACCCGCCCTCGACATGAACCAGCGCCTCGTCTTCCCGGAAAAGAAAAAGCCGAAAGACGAAGAGCGCCCCTGTTCGTGAGCGCATGACGAAGTGACGGCATCGGCCACGCCTTCCTGCACAACCGCGAATTAGCGAACGAAGCGGTGCTTCAGTCGATTGACGACGCGAAGGGTTGGTTCTCTTCAGGAGGGTTTTAACCCGACAGACATTCGATCTTACATTCTCTTCTGTTGCCCCGGGTTTCAACCCGGGGGAGACGAGCATAGAAATCGAAATCGGAGTAAAATTGATCAATCACGATTTCGATTTCGCACATCCCCGACACCTTCACGAATTCATCCGCAGCAGCAAATCGGTTCCGCGCAAAACCGCGAGTTCGTCAACGACGCTGACCCCGCCAATCTCGGAGGCGATGATCCTGTTTTGGTTCAGCGTGAATTGGAGAAATCGACCGTTTGAGTTAGAGTGCAAAAACGGAGGAATTCACCATGCGAAAAGTGAGAAAAAACTACACCCCACAGGAAAAGGTCGCTCTCCTGAAACGG
>JAAXWU010000044.1 GCA_013334855.1 Chlorobaculum sp.
ACACTTCGGTGCGGGCGTTGAAGCCGTAGTCACCTTCAGCGTTCTTCACCTTTTCGAGAACGACGGCGCCGTCGGTCGTGCCGGTGTTGGCCACGATCTGGCGGAGCGGCTCTTCAAGCGCACGGCGGACGATTTCGATACCGGTCTTCTGGTCTTCGTTGTCGGCAAGCGCGTTGGCAAGGCCCTTGGCTGCGCGGATGAGCGCGACGCCACCGCCAACCACGATGCCTTCCTGAACGGCTGCGCGGGTTGCATGCAGCGCATCCTCGACGCGGGCTTTCTTCTCTTTCATCTCGACTTCGGTCGATGCGCCGATGTTGAGCACGGCCACGCCGCCGGAGAGCTTGGCCAGGCGCTCCTGGAGCTTCTCGGTGTCATACTCGGAGGTCGATTTGTCGATCTGACCCTTGATCTCGGCGATACGAGCCTTGATCTCCTCCTGCTTGCCGCGGCCTTCGACGATGGTGGTGTTGTCCTTGTCGATGGTGATGCGGACAGCCTGGCCGAGGTAAGAGAGGGTGGCGTTTTCGAGCTTGTAGCCCTTCTCTTCGGAGATGACGGTGCCACCGGTGAGGATGGAAATGTCCTCAAGCATGGCCTTGCGGCGATCACCAAAGCCGGGAGCCTTGACGGCGGCGACTTTCAGTGTGCCACGGAGCTTGTTGACCACGAGGGTAGCCAGCGCTTCGCCCTCGATGTCCTCTGAGATAATGAGCAGCGGACGACCGGACTGGGCGGCTTTTTCGAGGATCGGAAGCAGCTCTTTCATGTTGCTGATCTTCTTGTCGTAGATCAGGATGAGCGCTTCGTCAAGCTCGGCTTCCATGGTCTCGGGGTTGGTCACAAAGTAGGGAGAGAGGTAGCCGCGGTCAAACTGCATACCCTCGACAACCTTCAGCTCGGTTTCCATGCCCTTGGCCTCTTCGACGGTGATGACGCCGTCTTTGCCGACCTTGTCCATCGCGTCGGCGATCAGCTCGCCAATTTCAGGATCGTTGTTGGCCGAGATGGTGCCAACCTGGGCGATCTCTTTCTTGCTGGAGATGCTGCGGCTGATGTTGCGCAGTTCGGCGATCACCTCTTTCACGGCGCGGTCGATGCCACGCTTCAGGTCGATCGGACGAGCACCGGCGGTGACGTTCTTCAGACCTTCGCGGTAGATGGCCTGCGCGAGCACGGTTGCGGTGGTGGTGCCGTCGCCAGCGACATCGCTGGTCTTGGAGGCGACTTCGCGAACCATCTGCGCACCCATGTTCTCGACCGGATCGACAAGCTCGATCTCTTTTGCGACGGTTACGCCGTCTTTGGTGGAGGTCGGAGCGCCGAATTTTTTGTCGATGAGCACGTTGCGACCGGCTGGGCCGAGCGTGACTTTGACGGCATTGGCGAGTTTATCAACGCCGACCTTGAGTTTGGTCCGGGCCTCGGCGTCAAAGAGAATATCTTTAGCAGTCATTGTAAAGCGTTCCTCCTTAAGGATTTTTTAAAAACTGTTGTGAATTGATCAGCCAAGAATCGCGAAGATATCGGACTCACGCATGATGAGGTAGTCCTCGCCTTCGACGTGAACTTCGGTGCCGGAGTATTTGCCGTAGAGCACTTTGTCACCGGCTTTCACCTGCATCTGGACAAGCTGGCCATTGTCCGCCACTTTGCCTTCGCCGACGGCGACAACCTCGCCATACTGCGGCTTTTCCTTGCCGGTGTCGGGAATGTAGAGGCCGCCCTTGGTTTTCTCCTCAGCCGGCGCGGGCTTAACAATAACTCGATCAGCTAATGGTTTCAAGTTCATTGTCTTCTTTCTCGTTTGAATTGGTTAATGGATCGATTGTAATCTGTAAAAGTCAGAAACAGCCTGATTACGAAGTTCAGGCGGCATTAGCACTCAACAGAGGAGAGTGCTAACACGGGGATTATTATAAAAAAAAGATTTTCAGGTCGCAAATATTTTTTTATCGTAAGGCGCTGCAACACCATGAAACCAGATTCGCTGTTATGAGCACAGATGATCGCAACAGAAGAGCGCCCGAAGCGCTCCGCGCCATAGGCAAGGTGACGCTCGAAAAGCTGGAGAGCCTCGCCTCGAAGATCAGGGATGATGTTGCCACGGAAGCCGACCGGCTCAACCACGAAATCCTGCGCGAGATCGTGGCGCTCGCCATGAACCGCATGTCGGTGACGCAGAACGAATCGGCGGTCGAGCAGGGCGCCAGCGCCTGGACGGAGCGCACCGCCTCGCACTACCCCCACATCCGCCTCCACGGCGGCGCACTCGAAGACGATCCGGTGAAAATGAGGATTTAGGTGATTGGGGGAGTTCTTCTTTCTTCGCGGGTTTTGCATTTTAGGTCATATAAGTCTTATGAGTCTTATAAATCCTATAAGACCTATTACCGCTGAGCTGTTCCCAGCCTGCAAGTGCCTCCCCGTGAGTCTACTCATCGCCATGCTTTCAGGCGGCTGCTGTGAACACCGTATACCTCCTGTTAATTTTCGGAACTCATCTTCGCAAGGCGCTCCATATATATTGTTAATAATATTGTACAGGAACCTTGAGAAATAAGATTTATTCTCAGTAAACTCTGGTAGTTTATCGAGAGACATTCATCGCATCATTTTTTCCTGCCGCCATTACTCGTGCTTCACCAGTAACCTTGCGTCGTTCATCTCTGTCCATTTTGAGGTAACGAGGTAAAATAATACCGGGTATTATGAAACAGGGAACAGGAGACCTTGAAAACAGGTACGGCATAGCAACTCCTCTTCGCCATTACGACCTTTTCCAGTGCCTGCATGAGCTGTTCCGAAAACAGGCCGTTCTCCATCCCGACCACCCTGCGGTTCTTGACGGCGCTGGAACGCTGACCTACCGGGAGCTGAATGACGCGGCTGATCGTGTTGCCATCGCGGTTATACAGAAAGGCATCGAACCCGGCTCGTTTATCGGATTGTGCGCCAGTCGTTCCTCCCGTGCTGTTTCGGGACTGCTCGGCATTCTCAAGGCTGGATGCGCCTGGGTGCCGCTCGACGCGGGCTACCCTGAAGAGCGTCTCCGCCTGATTATCGATGACGCCGCGCTGCCGTTGATTCTGACAGAGCAGCGTTTCCGGGAGAGGTTATCGTTCTGCCCCTCATCGTCGCTGCTCTCTCTGGACTCCGATTTATCCAATGAGTCCATTGCCGCGCCTTATTCTCCTCCAGACACCGCTTCAGGAGATACGGCCTACGTCATCTACACCTCCGGCACCACGGGAAAGCCAAAGGGCGTGTGCTGCCATCACAAGGGCGTCGTCAATCTGCTCGATGACTTTCAGCAACGCCGGATGCTTGGGCCTCAAGACCGGTGCAGTTGGTGGACGACCCTGAATTTCGACGTTTCCATCTACGAAATCTTCTCGCCACTGCTTGCCGGGGCGACACTGCTGATCGTTCCCGACACCGTTCGCATCGACAGTTCCGCATTCATGGAGTGGCTGCATGAGCAGCGGATTTCGAGCGCCTACCTGCCGCCCATGATGGTTGCCGATTTCGCGGAGCGCGCCGCGCAACGCTCCGACGAGAGCCACATGCGCCGCCTGCTGACCGGGGTGGAACCCATACCCGGCAAAACGTTGCTGAATCTGCAAAGCGCACTGCCACAACTGACCATCATCAATGGTTACGGCCCGACTGAAACCACCATCTGCGCGACGCTGTATACCCTCGATCCCGAAACGCTTCAGCACGAAATCGCGCCTATCGGCAAAGCGGTCCAGAATATGCGGGTTTTGCTTCTCGACGAGAACGGCAATCCGGTAGCCAAAGGGCAGACCGGCGAGGTATACCTTGGCGGCGTGGGAGTATCGAGAGGATACCTGAACCGTCCGGAGCTGAACGAAGCGCTGTTCGTGCCCGATCCCGATTTCAGGGAACCGGGCTATCGTATGTATCGCACCGGTGATCTCGCTTTTTGTCTTCCTGACGGGAACCTCGTATTCGCGGGCAGAAAAGATTCCCAGTTCAAGTACCTGGGCTACAGAATCGAGGCCGGAGAAGTCGAAGCCGTCCTGAAACGTCATGAGGCGGTCATTGACGCCGTGGTCATGCTTCGTGAAGATGAACCCGGTTCCAAAAAAGTAGTGGCGTACTGCGTCGCCGAACCATCCGGTAGCGTCACCCCGCAGGAACTTCACTCCTTTGCAGCAGCAGCGCTTCCGGCATACATGATTCCGGGTGCTTTCGTGTTTCTTCCAAAAATCCCGATGACCCCCAATGGCAAAACGGACAGAAAGGCATTGCCGCCGCCATCGAGAGCCGATTGGCTGCAAGAGGGATCGGCAGGCTTTGCCGCGCCTGCCAGCGATCTGGAGCAGGAGCTTGCCGCTGTTTTTTCGAGCATTCTCGGCCTCAGCGCAATCGGCGTCGATGACAATTTTTTCTTTTTCGGAGGTCATTCGCTTCTCGCAACCAGGTTGTGTTCTCAGATACGCAAACAGTGGAGCGTCGATCTCCCCCTCGCCTTTTTGTTTGAACATCCGACGGTAAAAGAGATCGCCGGTGAAATCGCCCGAAAGGAGAAAAGCGTCGATGCCGCCAGCCGGATCACCCCGTCCGAAGCGGATCGAACGGTTTTTCCCGCCTCTCTGATCCAGAAAGGCATCTGGCTGTTTCAGCAGTATCAGGAGGAGGGGACGCTCTTCAACATCCCGGTCATCGTTCGCTTTTCAGGCCCTCTTCAGATAGAGCAGCTCGAAAAAGCTTTCGGATTTCTTGTCGATAGGCACGAGTCGCTGCGAACCATCTTTGAGCTTGAGGAGGAGGAGCTTGTCCAGCGAGTACTTCCATCGATGGCCGTCGAGATGACGGTGAGCGATCTTTCGGATCATCACGGAGAGACGCTGTCCGCAGCACTCGAAAGTATCCGGATGGCGGAGGGCAAGCACCGCTTCAGCACCGACAAGGGGCCGCTCTTGAAGCTGTATCTGGTCATTCCTGGCGAGCGCGATTTTCAACTGTTTCTGACCTTTCATCACCTCATCATCGATGGGTGGGGAGCCTCGCTGTTTTTCAGGGAGCTGGCCGCCGCCTACGAAGCATTGACCGAAGGCAAAACCCCTGAGCTGGATGACAAAAAAATCTCTTATGGTGATTTTTCCCTCTGGCAGCACGAGCAGTTGCAAAGCCCGCATCTGAAACAGCAGATTGAGTACTGGAACGAACGATTACAGGGCGCTTCATTCATACAGAATATTCCGTACGACTATTCGAAAACATCATCCCACTCTTTTTCAGGCGCGAGGCATCTGTTTTCGGTTCCGGCGGACACGGCGAGTGCTGTCAGCGGCTATTGCCAGCAGCACAGTTGCACGCTCTTCATGTATCTCATGACCGCTTTTCAGATTTTGATCCACAGATATACGGGAAGAGATGATATTGTCACCGGCACGACCATCGCCAACCGCAATCATCCCGATACCGAGGCTGTGGTGGGTCTGATGGCGAACAGCCTCGCGATCAGAACCGGTTTTGCCGACGATCCCCATTTCGCGGAGCTGCTCATGCAGGTCAGAAAAACCTCCCTCGATGCCTTTGACCATCAGGATGCGCCGTTCGAACTCGTGGTTGAAAGCGTTGTCCGGCATCGTGAAAGAGGCCATCATCCGCTCTTTCAGAATCTGTTCATCCTTCAGAACACGCCCGAACCGTCGTATCGTGCCGGTGATGTCGATTTTACGTATGTGGAGGTGGGAAACGAAACGGCCAAGCTCGATCTGCTCCTGAATGCGGAGCCGCGGAACGGCTCGATTGAATACTGGATCGAGTACAACACCGGGCTGTTTCATGGCGATACCATCGGCAGGATCGCACGGGATTATCTCTGGATCGTCTCTCATGCCTTGCAGGATGCAGATACTCCCGTTTCGCGCTGGACGTTGCCTTCGGTACCGGAAACATCGCGATATGCCGGAGAAGAAAAACCGCTCGAAGCCGCCTGTTGCCACCATCTTTTCGAACGCCAGGCCGCACGAACGCCGGAGCGAATCGCCGTGCGCTGCGAGGCGCTCTCGCTGACCTGCCGTCAGCTCGATGATGAGGCGAACCATCTGGCGCGCCTGCTGATGCAGCGCGGAGTCGGAGCCGGTGTGCCGGTCGGGCTGTGCGTGCAGAGAAGCGCCCGCATGATTGTGGGCATCCTCGGCATTCTCAAAGCCGGAGGCTGTTACGTGCCTCTCGACCGTCACTACCCGGAAGAGCGCATCCGGTATATGGTACGCGACTCCGGCATACGGCTCGCGGTCACCGATTCCCTCTCGGCGCACGCCTTGTCATTCGACCGCTCGATCGGGCTCGTGTGGCTCGACCGGCTCGACGATGCTGACGCGGCACGCCCCGGCGACAATCCGGCTTCGGGAGCAGGCGCTGAAGATACCGCCTACATCATGTACACCTCGGGCACATCGGGAACGCCCAAAGGCATCCTGGTTCCACACCGGGGAGTCACGAATCTGGCCGTTTCGGCAGCGACTGCCTACGGAGTTACCGGCAGCGACACGGTGCTTCAGTTTTTCTCCGTGAGCTTTGACGGATCGGTCGAGGAGATATTCATGACCCTTGCCGCCGGAGCGACGCTCTTCATCAGGACATTCGATCCGGCAATTTCGGCGCCCGATTTTCTGGCGTTTATCGAAAGCCATGACATTTCCGTCATTGATCTTCCGACAGCGTTCTGGAAAGAGCTGGTGCACGGAGTCTCGATAACCGACACCCGCATACCGGCCTCTCTCCGAACGGTCATCATCGGCGGAGAACAGGCGTCGGTGACGGACTTCCGCAAATGGCAGCAGGCTTGCGGCGACCGGGTCAGGGTGATCAACACCTACGGGCCTACCGAGTGCACGGTGGTGTCGGTTTGTTGCGATCCGGGCACGATCTCCTTCCGTTATGACGAGAGCCGGGGGCTTCCGATAGGCAAGCCTGTCGCCAATACGCGGCTCTACGTCGTGGACGAGCAGTTGCGCCGGGTTCCCAGCGGTATGCCCGGCGAGCTGCTGATCGGCGGCGCGGGCGTCGCGAACGGGTATCTCAATCTGCCGGAGTTGAGTGCCGAGCGCTTTATCGACGATCTTTTTCATGAGCATCCGGCGGAAAACCGGCTGTACCGGACGGGAGACATCGTCCGCAGCCTCTCCGACGGCAATCTCCAGTTTCTCGGAAGGCGCGACAATCAGGTGAAAATCAGGGGATTCAGGATCGAACCCGGCGAAATCGAATCGCTCCTCAACCAGCATGAACAGGTACGGCAATCCGTGGTCATCGACAGCACCGATGCTGAAGGCAAAACCGCTCTCTTCGCCTGCTTCGTTTCGGACAACGCCATCCCCTCCTCTTCAGAATTGAGGCAGTACCTGGCGCAGAAAATGCCTGAATACATGGTGCCTTCCCGCTTTATTCGGATCGAGAAAATCCCGCTGCTGCCCAACGGCAAGATCGACCGGAGCGCGCTTCCCAGGCCCGATGCCGACCTTGACCCTGAAAGAGCCAGTCACTATGCCGCGCCGGGAAACGAAATCGAAAAGGCGCTCGTCGAAATCTGGGAGGAGGTTCTCGGGGTTCGTCCGATAGGCATCACGGACAACTTTTTCGAGCTTGGCGGTCACTCGCTTCTGGCGGTGAGATTGTGCTCGCAGATTCAGAAGAGGATCGACCGGAAGGTCACCCTCTCCGCTCTTTTCCAGAGCCTCACCATCGAAAAGCTGGTCCGAAGAATCATCGACGAGGAGTGGATCGCCGAATCGACGCCCGTGGTCTGCATACACTCCGTCGATGGGAGCACGACGTTTCCGCCACTGTTTTTCATTCATATTCTCGGTACAGGATTGAAGTTCTGTCGGCCCATGGTCAAACACCTCTCACCTGAACTGCCGGTCTATGGCCTCTCCATTCACCTGCTCGAAGAGTATCCGCCAGAGGGATTCAGAACCGGGGAGCTTGCGACGCTCTATGTCCGCGAGATGAAAAGGATTCAGCCTCGCGGGCCGTATCTGCTGGCCGGCATCTCTTATGGAGGTATCATCGCGGTTGAAATGGCCAGGGAACTGCGAGCGGCCGGAGAGGATATCCGCCTGGTGGCGCTCTTCGACACCCGCCTGCCCGGAGCGCCTACTGCCGCGTCAGGAGAGGAGAAGATGCTCAGGCATCGTGAAAAGTTCAGAACCGAAGGACTCGGCTATCTGGTCGGCAAATCAACCGAAAAGTTGCGATTCAAATGGCTGGAGTTAATCGAACAGTGCGCTCATCTCTATTCCAGGATTCTTTTACGGCTGTACATCTTCCGGTACGGCGCTAAAGAGTTGCCGGTTTTTCTCAAGGAGTTCACCGCAAACAACCAGAATGAAGAGGCGTTAAGTCACTATCAGCCGAGGCCTTACGACGGAAACGTGATCCTTTTCAAAAGCAGTGAACGATTGCATGGTGATTTTTTCGCCACTGACCCTCAATGCGGGTGGGGCGCGTTTGCCACCGGTGGCGTTGAGGTTGTCGATTGCCCTGGCAACCATTTCGCCATGCTGGCCGATCCTCATGCCGGAACGCTCGCCATGAAGCTGATGCACGCAATCGAGCGAAGTCTGCAAAAAACAGCGCCGGTCGCCGAATCTGCAGCGGAGGGCGTGATCATCAGGGCGATACAAAGAGGCGAGCAGCAACTGTTCCGTGACATTTCACTGCGCTCGATAAGCGAGTCCCCCGACGCTTTTGTCGCCACGCACGATCAGGTTCAGGATGAACCACCGGCATACTGGGAGCAGTTGCTCGATTTCATCGCAGAGTCGCCGCTCGATACGATCTATCTGGCATTTTCGGGCCAGCGCTGCATCGGCTTTACCGCCGCGAGAATCGATTCGAACGATCCGGCGTTGTCCCAACTTCGCTGGATGTGGGTTGAGAGCGATTTCAGGGGAGCGGGGGTTGGCGCTCGCCTTCTCGATACGGTCATCGAATGGGCGAACTCAAGAGGCATACGGAAAATGGAGCTGCGCGTCTCCGAAAACCAGACGGCGGCAATCCGGCTGTACGAATCGAAGGGGTTTGCCGACACAGGAGAGAGAGGATTTCTCCGCCCGGGATCGGCCATACGCGCAAGAAAGATGGTGTACGAAGCGAATCGCGGTGGGTTGGAGCAAATGAGGGAGCGAGGTAGTTGAGGAAGCTCTTCTTTCTTTGCAGGTTCGGCATTACAGGTCGTATAAGTCCTATATGACCTATACGACTTATATGACCTATTACCGCTGAACTATTCCCAGCTCACAAATACCCCCGCAGATGCTTGCCCGTGAGTGAAGCCTCGCAGGCGACAATCTCCTCCGGGGTGCCAACAGCTACAATGTCGCCGCCGCGCACGCCTGCGCCGGGGCCGAGGTCGATGATCCAGTCGGCTTGCTTGATGATGTCGGGGTTGTGCTCGATGATGACCAGCGTGTTGCCGCGAGCCATCAGCTTCTCGAAACAGCGCACCAGCTTCAGGATGTCGTCGAAATGGAGGCCCGTGGTGGGTTCGTCGAAAAGGAAGAGCGTGTTGCTCACGTCGGAGCGCGAGATGAAGTGCGCGAGCTTGAGTCGCTGCGCCTCGCCGCCGGAGAGTGTGCTCGATGACTGGCCGAGGCGGATATATTCGAGGCCGACCTCCTGCAACACCTGGAGCTTCTTCTGGATCGCCTTTTCAGAGCCGAAAAAGGTGATCGCCTCCTCGACGGTCAGGTCGAGCACCTCGTCAATCGACAGGTCGTTGTACTTCACTTCGAGCGTCGATGGCTTGTAGCGCTTGCCGCCGCACTCCTCGCAGACCGCCTCGATGTCGGCCAGAAACTGCATCTCGATCTTGACGCTGCCCTCGCCCGCGCACGCTTCGCAACGCCCGCCGGGGATGTTGAACGAGAAGTAGCCGGGCTTCCAGCCACGCGACTTGCTCTCGCGGGTCGCGGCGAAGAGCTGGCGGATGTCGTCGAAAATCTTGAGATAGGTCGCCGGATTGCTGCGGCTCGATTTGCCGATGGGCGACTGATCGACATGCTCGACCTTCTCGATCAGCTCCGTGCCCGATATGGCGCGGTGCGTGCCCACCTTCTCCCGCGAACCCTCCTTCTCGCGGATGATGCCGAGTTTGAGAATGTCGTTCACGAGTGTCGATTTGCCCGATCCGCTCACGCCGGTGACGCAGGTCATGACGCCGAGCGGGAACTTGACGTCGATGTTGCGCAAGTTGTTCTGCATCGCGCCGGTGATCTCGATGCAGCGCGAAAAGTCCGGCTTGCGCCGCTCCGCTGGCACGGCGATATGCAGCCGTCCCTCGATATAGTCGGCGGTCAGCGAGCCTTCGGCTGCCGCCATCGCCGAGGGCGCGCCGTGGAAGACCACCTCGCCGCCGAGTCGTCCGGCGCGGGGGCCGAGGTCGATCACCTCGTCGGCGGCCTCGATGATCTCGCGGTCGTGCTCGACCACCACCACCGTGTTGCCGAGGTCGCGCAGACGGCGGAGCAGCGCCACGAGTCGCGCCGAGTCGCTCTGGTGCAAGCCGATGCTTGGCTCGTCGAGAATGTAGATCGCCCCGACCAGCGGTGAGCCAAGCGAGGTCGAGAGGTTGATGCGCTGGAACTCGCCGCCGGAGAGCGTGTGGGTCAGCCGGTCGAGCGTGAGGTAGTCGAGGCCGACATCCATCAGATAGCCGAGCCGCTTGTTGATCTCCCGGAGTATGGCGTCGGCCACGGAACGGTCGAAGGGCGAAATCTCCAGCCCCGCGAAAAACGCCTGCGCGTCGGCGATGGTCATGCGCGTCACTTCACCGATATTTTTGCCGGAAACCCGCACCTGAAGCGCATCGGGATTGAGGCGCGAACCCTCGCACTCCGGGCAGGTGGCGTATCCGCGATAGCGGCTCAGGAAGACCCGGTAGTGCACCTTGTAGCCCGCATCCTTCTCGATCTCCTCGAAAAAAGGCCACAACCCCTTGAAGCTCCGCTCGGGAATCCCTTTCCAGAGCATCTCGCGATGCACGCGGCTCAGCTTCTCGTAGGGCACGTCAATCGGAATGCCCACCTCGGGCGCGATCTTGAGCAGTTGCCGGAGGTACCACGAATACTTTTCGGAGTTCCAGCAGGTGATCGCCCCCTCCTTCAGGCTCAGCGACTTGTCCGGCACCACCGCATCCTCGTCGATCCCCGCGATCCTGCCAAAACCCTGGCAGGCGGTGCACGCGCCGATGGGGGAGTTGAAGGCGAAGAGTTGCGGTGACGGCTCCTGATAGAGGACGCCGTTCAGTTCGAGCCGGTCGCTGAAGCGGTACTCCTTGCCGCCCGCCAGCCGGATGATGGCGTTGCCGCCCGACTCCGAGAAGCAGCTCTCGGCGGCCTGGGCGACGCGCCCGTAGACCTTCTCGTCCTTCTTCGCCACGAAACGATCCACCAGTACCAGCAGCTCCGCAAGTTCCTGCCGCTTCATCGCCTCCACCTGCTTGCGAGCCTTCTCGTCGGAGATGTCGATGACGCTCTCCTCCTTCAGCAGCCGGAAAAATCCCTTCTGGAGAAGGTTTTTCAGCTCCTCCGGGACCGACCGGTCATGCTGGCGCTCGTCGTGATGGCTCGGAAAAGCAAAGCCGACGTAGAAGCGCACGCCATCGTCGAAGAATCGCGCCTGCAAACTCACATCCTCGGGCGTGTGCTTCAGCACCAGCTCGCCGGTGTCGCGGGAGTAGATTTTGCCAATGCGGGCGTACAGAAGCCGCAGGTAGTCGTAAATCTCCGAGACAGTACCGACCGTCGAGCGCGGATTCTTGGGCAGCGCCTTCTGCTCGATGGCGATGGCGGGGGCGATACCCTCGACCGTCTCGATCTCCGGCTTGGGCATCCGTTCGAGGAACTGCCGCACGTAGGCCGAGAGCGATTCGACGTAGCGCCGGTGCCCCTCGGCGTAGAGCGTGTCGAAGGCGAGGCTCGACTTGCCCGAACCGCTCAGGCCGGTCAGGACGACGAATTTGTTCCGGGGAATGCGGACGGTTACATGCTTGAGATTGTGCGTCGAAACGCCGCCAAGCACGATGTCGGGAAGTCGGGTTTCCTGTCCGTTATCGGGAGCGGAGGCCGCGAGCGTTTCCGGAAGTTCTGCGCCGGGGTTCTGAATGGATGACATAAATAGCGACGATAACAGGCGATAAACGGATAATCAGAGATCGGGGCACGGCGACATCCCGGCGCATTGACCGGTACTCCGTGCGACAGTCAGACAATAAACGAAACAATCTCCGTTTGGCGGTACAGGAAGCAGAAAAATCGCCTCATCGTTGAAGTTCAACTGAATTTGTCGAGCAGCATGGCCACGGTCGTTTCACCGAGAAGCTGCTGGATTCGCTTCTGGAGATTGAACATGTACCCCTTGTGGTTACAGGTCGATTCGATCTCGCACTGACACTCGACGCCGGAACAGCGCATCAGGTGCGGCTCTCCCTCGATGGCCACGCCGATGTCGCAGACCGTGATCTCTTCGGGCTGCCGGGCGAGCGTGTAGCCTCCCTTGACCCCCTGCACCGAGCGGGTAATGCCAGCCTTGTTGAGGCTCTGCATCGCCTTGGCGAGAAAGACCTGTGAAAAGCCGATCTCACCGGCCAGCTCCTTGACCGTCACGACCCGCTCCGGGCCTTTCATAGCGAGATAGGTGACGGCGTGCAGGCCGTATTCGAATTTTCTGGATACTTGCAGCATAAACGAAAAAGAGGTGATGGCAAAGCAGGATTAACCCGCGCCTGTTTCAGGAAATTCCCGAATCATCTTTAATCTTTCCGGTTGCCGATATATTTTAACGACATCATATCCACCAATCGCCTTTGGCTGGCACATCCCCCATTCGACGCATGAAAAGCTCATCGCAAGACCGCTGGTTCATCTGGCAATTCACCGACGATCAGGAGGCGAAAATCCGCTATCGCGAATACGGCCCGGCAGACTCCACGCTGCCGCCGCTCATCTTCATCCACGGCTACGGCGGCATGATCGAGCACTGGGACGACAACATCCCGGCATTTGCCGACCGGTACAGAATTTACGCCATGGATCTGATCGGTTTCGGCCAGTCCGCCAAACCCAACGTGCGCTACAGCCTGGCGCTCTTCGCGGCGCAGATCAAGGCGTTCATGCATCTGAAAAAGCTCGACAAGGCCGTGCTGGTGGGTCACTCGATGGGCGCGGCCAGCAGCATCATCTACGCGCACCACAATCCCGACAGCGTTCGGGCGCTCGCTCTGGCCAACCCCTCAGGGCTGTACGGCGACAGCATGGACGGCATGGCCAAGGTCTTCTTCGGGCTGGTCGGCTCTCCGCTCATCGGCGAGATGCTCTTCGCGGCCTTCGCCAATCCGGTGGGCGTCAGCCAGAGCCTCACGCCCACCTACTACAACCAGAAAAAGGTCGATCTCGCCCTGATCAACCAGTTTTCGCGCCCGTTGCAGGATCGCGGGGCGATGTTCTCCTTTCTCTCGCCCTCCAAGCGCCCGCAGGACTTCCTGCTCGACAGCTTCAAGCCCTGCAACTACAAGGGGGACGCCTGGCTGCTGTGGGGCGCGGAGGATACCGCCCTGCCGCCGCACAAGATCATTCCCGAGTTTCAGGAGCTGCTTCCGCAGGCCGGGGCGTACATTATCCCGAAAGCCGGCCACTGCATCCATCACGACGCCCACGAATCGTTCAACGCCCGTCTGGCGCAACTGCTCGACAAGCTGGAGTGACCTTAGTACTCTTACAATGAAAAAGAACTCAGGCACATGGGGCGTCATTCTGAATGCAGCGAAGCGAAATGAAGAATCCATCTTGTTATTAAACAAGGAGTTCTGGATTCTTCTCCCGACTTGTCGGGATCGGAATGACATGAAAAGGAAAGCCTGCGCAAACAGCGATTAAAAATTTTTATCGCCGGAGCAAGAAAAGAATATCGCTGACAAAGCCCAACTAATCGAGTGACTGGCCGACATTGCCGCTTCCCGTCTTCAGCTTGAGGTATTTGAGCTGGGCGGGCTTCATGGCGATTTGAAGCAGATACCCCTTGTGCTCGCCCGACGGCACCCACTGGGCGCTGAACTGGAAGTCGTGCAGATCACGGTAGAGCATGAGCGAGGGATAGACAAACTGGCTGTTCCTGAGATCGTAGCCGGTGTTCAGTCCAACCTGCCAGTTCTTCGACAGCGCAAGACGACCGGCAGTGTTCACGAGTGCGGTGGAGGATGGATTCAGCGGATCGCTCTTGTCGCTGATGAGATAGATCGACATGCGTAGCGACCAGGGGAGCGAATCGCTGAATTTGGTCAGTTCGTCGCTGTTGAACCGCTCCTTGTAGATCGCCTGCTCGACCGGCAACGCAGCGTTCCGGGCAAGCGACTCCTCAATCCCCTTTTCATCTTCGGCGGCAAACGGCATACGCAGGTGGCCGCTGGTGCTCACGCTCATATTGAGGAAGCCGTTGACAAAGCGGAGCAGCCCCTTGCCATCGTCCATGGCAAGCTTGTCCACCCTGTAGCCATCGGCCTTGTTTCCGTTCACCGGATCGTAACTGTAGAAGTCGTAGGTCGCTCCGGCGCTGAACATAAGAGCGGGGGAGAAGGCGTTGCTCGACGCCGTCACCACCAGCGGCGCGATGGGCATCGAATCGGCGGCAAAATTGTAGCCGGACGACGCCGTCAGCGAGAGCAGTTGCACCGTTTTGTAGCCCGCGCCAACGCTGCCGCTGTCGCCTTTCGTCGCCTCATGACTGCGGAATTTACCGTGAAAGAGGTTCTGGAGGCTGATGCCGACATAGCTCCGTTGTTCCGGCACGGTGGAGTAGAGCGACTCCCCGAACCGGTTGTACTGCACGCTTTTCGACGTCAGAGGATCGGTATAGGAGTCGTAGATATCGTAACCGCTGCCCCTATAATCTGGATTGTAGATGAATGAGAGCGTCGGGATGAAGGTGTGACGGATGGCGGCAAGGCCAAACATCCTGTCGAAAAGGCCGGTGTTCATCGCCCCATAGAGCCGCGTCTGCGCATCGAGCGAGAAAACCGTCGTGGCGTAACTGTCCGGCGCGAAAACCGTCTCCTTCTGTCCGAGATTGTCATAATGAATCGTACTGTTGACCCGGTATTGCGTGTAGGTCAGCGAAGGCGATAGATTAAGATATTTGAACAGCGTGGACTGAATTTTGAACGGAATCTGAACGCTGGAAGCATTCAGGTCATCCTGATTGCTGATCGATTTTTGAAGCGCCTGCATGTTGAGCCCCTGCGTGAACAGGGCGCGATTTCCGGGAGAAAAATCCTGCAGATAGCCGATTTCCAACCCTGCGTTGCCGGTATAGTAATCGGATTCGACCCCGCCGAGATTTTCGAACTTCGCGCTGCCCGACAGGTTTGGCTGCATGTACAGGCGCGAACTCCACTCCGAGGGCGACGAGACGAGCCGCGGGCGGAAGGGGTAGATACGATTCTGGTAAAGCGTGGCCGTAACGTTCTGCGTCAGATCGCTGTTTGTCAGGTTGTCCACCCGCTGGTACCCGGCGATCAGCGCCCGGTTGCCTTCGTTCCACGACTTTGAAAACGATGCATACGAGGTCGCCTGCTGGGTGACGAGCGTTTCGGGATCGACCGAGGTGGCGTCGTACGAGCGATCTCCGCTCAGATACTGAAAATTGACGTCGAGTTTTGCGGTCGGATCGAACTGCTGATGGTGAACGATTCTCAGATCACGGTTGACATAGCGTGCGTAATCGGGATCGCCCGGATGGTTCAGGACGGTTTTTTCGTACTCCCCGGTGATCGAGCCGCTGTAACGGTCGCCGTTTTTGTAGCGAAAGCGCTCGCCCAGCCGCCAGCTTCCCTGGAAGGAGAGATCGCCTTCGAGCCGGAGATCGGTATAGTCGCTGATCGCCCAGAAATAGCCGAGATTCGACAGATATACGCCAACGCCGCTGCTCTGGCCGACTCTCGGAAACAAAAATCCCGACGAACGCTTGTTCGAGATCGGCGCGGACAGATACGGCAGGTAGAACACCGGCAGCACCGGAAGACGCTTGTTGAAGAGCTCCGGATGGATATACATGACGAAGGGACGCGAAATCAGGCGCTCTTCCGGAATGATGTGCATATGCTTGCCCGCGAACCAGTAGTGCGGCTCTTCGAGGTCGCAGGTGGTGTAGATGCCATCCTCGATGAATAGCTCTCCGGTGGGCAAACGCCGGACATCCTTGCCCGAATAGATGCCCTGTTCGCTCTTCGATGAAATCTCCGAGGCCGTGCCGATCCTCGTCTTGTAGTTGTAGGCCATCGTCTCGGCGCTGAACGTTCCCTGCTTGTCGGTGTAGACGGGAAGCTCACGCGGGCGGCCAAGTGCGTCACGCGACGCGCTCGCATGGGCCGTGGAGGTGGCCTGCTCGACGGTGATTCTCGGCCCCTGAAGCCGACTGCCTTTGTAATCGACCCGCGCCTTGCCGAACAGATCGGCGGTGCGCTTGCTGACGTTGTAGACGAGCGAATCCCGCGCCGTGTAGACGACCGTCGAATCGAGATCGCCGCGCTTTTTGAGGCTGTCCGGCGACGCCGCGCCCGCCCGCTTGCCCGGCTTCGACGTATGTTCGCCCGCCCGCAATGGCGTAATTCCCTCGAACGAGTGAACGAGAAGCGCGAGCGTCAGAAGTTTGATCGACCAGGAGAGTTTCACGGGCAAATCGTGCTGGGTTAGCGGATGCGGAGAACGGTGTTCAAACAATTCAGAGAATGAATATATAAAACCTTCATTCTTTATCGATACCCGCCCGAATAACTCGAACAACTGAACGATGTTGAGTTCGCCGGAAGATGAAGAAATCATGCAAAGGTTTCTATATTGCACCAGCAATACATGAACCGGCTCGCTCTCCGTCGCCATGAAGCGCGAATGACAGCGCGGCCACAACTCTTTGCAACGCTTTATGACGCAGAAGGTTACCTACTCCGCGCCCGATGAATTCGGCCACTTCGGCATCTTCGGAGGCAAATTCATTCCCGAAACGCTGGTCAAGAACGCCGCCGATCTCGAAGCGGAGTACCTCAAGGCGAAAGATGACCCGGAGTTCCGCCGGACGCTCGACGACCTGCTCCGCCACTACGTTGGCCGTCCGACACCGCTCTATCACGCCAGACGGCTCAGTGAAAAGCAGGGCGGCGCGCAGATATGGCTCAAGCGCGAAGACCTCTGCCACACCGGTGCGCACAAAATCAACAACGCGCTCGGCCAGGTGCTGCTCGCCAAACGGATGGGCAAGCGGCGCGTGATCGCCGAGACCGGCGCGGGGCAGCACGGCGTGGCGACGGCCACCGTCTGCGCGCTCTTCGACCTCGACTGCATCGTCTACATGGGCGAGGAGGATATTTGCCGCCAGGCTCCCAACGTGGCAAGAATGAAGCTGCTCGGCGCGGAGGTTCGCCCGGTCTCGGCGGGCACCCGGACGCTGAAAGACGCCACCAGCGAGGCGATCCGCGACTGGATGAACAACCCCGAAGAGACCTTCTACATCGTCGGTTCGGTCATCGGTATGCACCCCTATCCGATGATGGTGCGCGACTTCCAGGCGGTCATCGGGCGCGAAACCCGTCAGCAGGTCGTCGAGCAGGCCGGTCGATTGCCGGATGTTGTAGTTGCCTGCGTCGGCGGCGGCAGCAACGCCATCGGAATGTTCTACGAATTTTTGCCGGACGCCAAAAAGGTCGAGCTGATCGGCGTCGAAGCGGCGGGCGAAGGACTCGAAGGCAAACATGCCGCCTCGCTCACCAAGGGTGAAATCGGCGTGCTGCACGGCTCGATGATGAAGCTCTTGCAGGACGAGCACGGCCAGGTGCAGGAGGCGCACTCGATCTCGGCGGGCCTCGATTACCCCGGCGTTGGCCCGGAGCACTGCTATCTGCAGAAGCTCGGCCTGGTCAGCTACACCTCGACGACGGACAAAGAGGCGCTCGCGGCGCTCGACGCTCTCGCCAAAACCGAAGGGATTATCTGCGCCCTCGAATCGGCCCACGCCGTGCATTATGCGATGAAGCGAGCTGCCGGAATGCCGAAAGAGTCGATCATCGTGGTGAACCTCTCAGGTCGAGGCGACAAGGACATGGGCACGATCATGCAGGAGCTGAAGCTGTAAAACTGAATCGCGGCAACTGATTGTTGTAGGGGCAGCCCTCGCGGCTGCCTGTTGCCGGGCAACCGCGAGGGTTGCCCCTACGGGTCTTGTTTCCCCTGCCTCCACGGCGTACGTTGTTATGCCCGGCGTAATTTTATTTCTTTCCCCTCCGGCCTCGAACCGGCTATTTCTCATTACTAAGCCCACTCAACCAGATGCGGGAATAGCTTAGCTGGCAGAGCACAACCTTGCCAAGGTTGGGGTCGCGAGTTCGAGTCTCGTTTCCCGCTCCAACGATAAAAAAAGCCTCCAGATTCGGAGGCTTTTTTGTTGTACGGCGATTCAGGGCGGTGCCGACGTGTCGGGTTTGGTGCCGACAATTCATGATCAATTGCTGAGTGCGGACTCCTTTCTCTTTCTGAAAACCCCGCTTATCAGCAGCCCGGAACCGAGAAGCGTCAGTGTTGCCGGTTCGGGAACCGGGCCAGTGCCAAATGCCTGCACTTCGGAAATGGCGTTCATTCCGTCACCATCCGTTGCGTACACGCGAATGTACCGTGCATTGACAGCGCTGAAAGGCTTGTCTGCCTTGGTAAAAGTATCCATTCCATAATCAACCGTACCATCGGTATTTAAAATAGTGTAAAGCGGCGACCAGGTCGATCCGTTCAGAGAGTATTCAATGTGATATTCGTCATTGTTGTCTACCTGGATCAAAAGGTCATCGACCCTGTAAACCGAGTCCAATTGAAACGTAAACGTCGGTGTCAGCCCAGTCCAGTAGACATTTGTGGATTCCATCCACCATGTTCTTTCTATAGGGATAGTTCCATCGGTCAGAAGAGAGAGGCTGTTTGTATAAGTGCCTGTGCCAATTACACTTGTTACAGCTATCGGTGCGGCATGGGCGGTTGAAGCCACACTCGTGGCGAGCACAGCCGTTATGAGCAATGCTCTGGGCGAAAAACTACTTCGCATATTTACTCCTGTTAAAAAAGGTTACTGATATGGTATGAACTCTCACGAACGCTCATGCCTCAGGAACAGCCATGACTCTACTCTGGATACCTTTTTCTGGAATTGCTGCCCTCTTTTTGATCACCATGCTCATCCATCAGGTCGACGCATGACTTTTTACCACGTTGCTGGTAAAATGACATCAGAATTTCATGATTACGTGCATATTACAAAAATCTTCAATAAATAACAATAGTTAACCCCTATAATCAGCCACTGATCAAATACAAATTCACACTACAACGTGCGGACAAGCAGCTCCTTTTCCTGCCGGTCACAAAAAATTCACCGGCCTGTTGCATGAAAAAGGATTTTTCCCTATACTAAGCCCACTTGACCAGATGCGGGAATAGCTCAGCTGGTAGAGCACAACCTTGCCAAGGTTGGGGTCGCGAGTTCGAGTCTCGTTTCCCGCTCCGACGATAAAAA
>JAAXWU010000150.1 GCA_013334855.1 Chlorobaculum sp.
TGGTGCCGCGAAGCGAAAAATCCTGTATCTCCTTTGTTTTTGTTGCCAGAGAGGCCAGGTCTGTCAAGAAATTCGAGACGAGAAGAACCGTTCAGCGCATGGTTGAACAGGGGGTTGACGAATCAGAGGATTCTCTGAATGAGAGCGGTTCGCTCGGCTATTCCGGTTCGAGAAGAGTCACCTCCTCGGTTACTCATGGCGGTTCGACGCTCAAAAAGGCCGATGAGATTCTCTGGGATGTCACGACGGTCAACGAGATCGATGCCGCGATGAACAACATCTTCACGACAGCGGGGTACGAAGTTATCGACGCCGTCGATGTCTATGATGCTTCAAAGGGGATGCTGGATTCTGACAGCTTCAAGAGGGATTACGGGCACGGTGACGATATTTCATCGACGACGCGACGGAACGCTATTGCTGGAGGCAAGGCGGCCGAGCTTGACTATTTCGCGACGGGGACGCTCGATATCGGGATGAACGATACCGATCCGGACACTGGTCAGGAGCGGGTGTTCGTCTCTGTTACGGGGAAGATATGGAGTCTCGATACGAAATTTCCGAAAATTGTCGCCTCTGTGGGGCCGGTCCAGTATGCGGGCCTTGGGCCGGATCAGAGGGTGGCAAAACTGAATGCGCTGAAGCTTGCCGGCGAGGAGGCCGCTCGTGAGCTCACATCGCAGCTTCAGATGAAAGGTATTCAATAACCTGTTTTACGATACCAAGGCTTACCCTGACAAGTGCCTGGCTGCGTGAGCATTGATTGTTTTTCTCGCGTTATCAATAAAATCTGATTCTGGAGGCGGATACATGAAAAAAATGCTGTTGTGCTTTATGGTACTCGTTTCTTTACTGAGTATCGCTACTCCATCCTTTGCAGCTCCGCCTGATCTGATTGCCAAAAAAAGGGTTGCTGTCGGCACTTTCACGATAGGCCAAAACAGGGTGCTTCGCGGTCATGAGTCCAGCGAGTTCGCCAATGCGGCGACTGAAAAGATTATCAATGCGTTTGCAGCGCTGAAAAGGTTTACCATACTGGACAGGAGCGCGGCTAACCGGCTTCAGCTCGACTTGAAGAACTATTCAGGAGGTTATAAAGTCGGCGCCAGCAAAGCGGCGGATATTTACTGCACCGGCAGCGTGCAGAATGTCTCTGTCAGCGAGAAGTACGACAGTAATGGAAAATTTCTCGGCTATGATGGCGATGTCGAACTCCAGCTCAAAATCTATGATCTCACGACAGGAACGCTCGTCCTTTCGAAAGATGTTCGGGGCGGGACCGAAATCGGCGGAGGGCTCTTGAGCGTCATCAGGTTTTACCAGGATACCCCCTCTAAAGCGGTATTCAAGTCGCTGAACAATGCGGAGCGCCGTATCAAGGATGCCGTGGAAGAAGCCTTTCCCGTAGAGGGCAAAATCGTCGAGGTGATCGAAACGAAGGCAGAAAACGAAACTTTTCTGACCACTCTCGGCTCGAATCTCGGATTCAAAAAAGGAGATACGGTTTTGGTCATCGAGATGACCCAGATCAAGGTCAATGGAGTGAACTATCCCCGGCAAAAAGAGATCGGCTCCCTTGAAATCACGAAAATCGAGCCGGATGGCAATTTTTCAGAAGCGAGAGTTTTGGCAAAAGGGGGCGAGGTCATAATCAAAAAATTCGAATCAGGCTATAACCTGGTGCTCCGCTCACAGAAAGACTGAAGAGATCGCAGCTTTATCTGTCATAAAAATCAATAGATGGTAGTCGCATGAGATGCTTTCTTCGGATTATGGGAGTGCTGCTGGGGCTTCTTTGTTTTACCGCAACCCCATTGCTTGCCACGGAGTATCGCGACGTCTCTTCCGTGGGTACCGGCGTGACGTTGAAAGATGCTCTGATGGATGCCTTTACCGATGCCATCGGGCAGGTGAATGGCGTGAGCGTCGAGTCGAAGCAGGAGCTTGCTTCTGTAGAGGTGAGTTTGTCAAACAGCAACAACGACGCATATCTCTCATCGGAATCCTTCCGTAACTCGGTCAAGGCAGCGACAAAAGGGGTGATCGCGCAGTACTCTGTCGTTAGCAGACAACGGGCAGGTGCATCCGGTCGCTGGGCGGTTGCGCTGAATTGCAAGGTCGTCGTCTATCGCAGACCGGAGATCGCGGACAGAAGGAGAATCGCGGTGATGCCGATGCGCTTGTCAGCCAAAGAGTTTTTCATAGAGGGCAGAACTGTCGATAGGGAAACTGTCGGCAGGACTTTTAGCCAGGGTCTCCTGTCCGCTCTGGTGCAGTCGCGACGCTTTACCGTTCTCGATCGTGATTACCTGTCGGAAATCCTTCGTGAACGGCAGATGATTGTCGATGGCAATACTCCCGTCGAGCAGATGGTGCGGCTTGGTCAGGAGCTTGCTGCCGACTATATCGTTGTCGGGGCTTTCGAGGATATTGGTTTCGAGACTCGAACCGATACGATGCAATTGTCGGGCAGGGCGCTGACTTCCCGAAACGGAAGGGTCGAGGTCAGTTACAGGGTCATCGATATCGATACGAAGCAGGTCGTCTATTCAGATTTCGCCCGAATCGCCATCGGTGAAAGCGAAATGAGAAAGCTGGGCCTGTCGGCAGGGAGCGACGGCATCGAATCGGCTTTGTGCAAGGTTGCCGCTGACAGGATTGGCAAGCAGATACTCAATGCGATTTACCCGATTCTGGTGGTCAGCGCCTCATCTGGAGAGGTTACCCTTGGGCAGGGTGGATCGGGTTTGCATGAGGGCGACCGATTCGATCTCTACGAATATGGCGAACGTCTCGTGGATCCATACAACAAAGAGGTTTTAGGGCGGTCGGAGACCTATGTAGGGACGGTCGAGGTTGTACGGGTCAATCCCAAACAGTCTCTGGCAAAAATACTCCATGCCGAAAAGGATATTGCGGCATCGTTTCAGCCAAAGAAGTTCGTTTGCCGCGAGGTGAACATCGACGCCGGGACGCTTCTAAAGCAGCAACGGGACGCCAGGGATACCGAACGAAGGAAGAGCTTCGACAAAGATTGGTAGTATCTCACTCAGGGTTGGCCGGTTAGGTCCATTCGATGGAGAAGGAGGATGCTGGTTTTCATATTTCAATAAAAACAGGATTGGTATGCGAAAAACATTGATGGTGCTCGCTGTCGCCGGAGCGCTTGCTCCCGGTATTCAGAATGTTGCTTTTGCTGATCCGGAGCAGCAGGAAGCCGCAGTGCAGAGTGCTGCTCAAGACTCCGATCCGGCTGGAGATCGTGACGATCCGCAAGAGGGGGATGCTCCGACGGAGGAAATAACAAAAGAGCCGACGGATACCGTTAAACCAGAAGTGGCCGAAAAGCGCGAGGTTGCTGAAGCGCTTCCCGCGCCAGAAGACGAAGTCCTGAAGAAAGCCTCGATTACAGCGGAGCCGAACGTTGCCGATGACATCGATGCGTACCTCGCATCGAGAGGCTGGGCTATGGGCGAAAACACGCGCCCGGACGGCTCGGTTTTTTATATCAGCGTCGGCCAGGGCGTCATTGCCGCGCCAAGAGACAGTGGCGCGTACATGACCTCGCGCCTCATCGCGTTCGAGAAAGCGCTTCTCGAAGCCAAGAAAGAGATGGTTCAGTATATGGAATCTCGCGTGGCGAAAGAGGTATTGAGCGATTACCAGGAGGGTGGCGTGGACAACGCCGAGGTTGCGCCGGGTTCCGACAAGAGCGCCTCGCTGCTTGCCGGAGCGGTAAACGATGAGCTTGCCAGGCAGGGCGTGGAGCCTCGCTCTCCGGAAGCTTCGGCAAAAGTTCGGCAGTTGTTGTCGTCATCAACGTTCAGGTCGTCCATAAGAACCGTGGCCCAGGCAAGAATTCTTGGCTTGCAGGTTTTCAAGAGCTTCGAAGCCTCGCCGAGCGGCCGTCAGGGTCAGATAGGGGTGATCTGCATTCACAGTGACAAGCTGCAGGATATGGCCGAAGCAATGTGGTCAGGCGCACCCATACCGCCGCAGAGTCCGAAGCCGCCGCTAATCGACCAGGTTCCGTCAGAACGCGAGGTGCTGCTTAGCTCCTATGGCGTGCAGCAGAAAACGGATGAACAGGGAAACCTCGTTCTGGTTGCTTTTGCCCAGGCCAAGCCGGTAAGCTCCAGCGTCAACTCGGAGAACGCCGCCTATGACAAGGCGAAAACCAATGCCCTCGGCCTGCTTCGACAATTTGCCGGCGAGTCGGCTCATGTGGCTACCTCGACTAAAAATGCCGAATCGATCAGAGAGATGGAGGGATCGGCTATCGATTACAGCAATGAAACAACATACCGCAGCCAGATACAAAGTTATGCCGAAGAGATGAGCATTTCGGGCGTCGCGGTACTCAAACGATGGAGCGCCGTTCATCCGCTGACGGGTGAAAAGGTTGTCGGCATTGTCTGCACATGGAG
>JAAXWU010000151.1 GCA_013334855.1 Chlorobaculum sp.
CGAAACTCCCAACGTTTCCCTGAAAGCAGCACTCAATACCTGACAGCCAGTCGAGCAAGCCGATCTGTTGATATGAATACTCAAGCTCTATCCTGCCACGAATGGTGTTGCGTCTGAAAAATCCCAGAGATTTCGGGATTTTGTGGTGTTGATGCTCATCGAGAAGGCGACAACGTTCGGGATGGGCAATCATGGGAATGAGACCTTTTCGTCTGATGGCGGTAATGGTTTCAAGAATCATCCCCTGGTATGAACCGGATGGAATCTCGATGAGCAGATAACGGGTTCCCTCCAGAGGCATAAGATCGTCGAGGTATTCATGAAAATGGTTGTCCATGCAATATTCCCGGCCCGCAAGCAGCTTGAGGGCAATTCCTTTGCGGTCGAGCGCCGCCTGAAGCTCTTTGATGGAGCGCTGGACGGCGGCATTGCTGGCATCATACAGATGCTTGATCAGATGCGGAGTGCAGTGAACGGAGTTAAAACCAGCCTCGGCGAGCAGCCGGGCCATCTGGATGGATTCATCGAGAGTCGATGCTCCATCGTCAATTCCTGGCAGGATGTGACAATGGTAATCAGTCATTTTCATGTCGTTGCGCTGTATAACGTATTTCTAAAACTGTTTTTAGGTTGTTGTGTTACAGCTAAAAAAACGCTGTGCATTATGCATTAAAGATCAAAACCTGTTTATTCAATATATCATCATTTAACACGTATATAAATTATGTATAATCCCGATCTTTTGCAACTAAAAATTCTCAGGACGTGCAGGTAAGCCTCGCTTGGTGGGCTTATGTATGGTCAGACAATCTGGCTAATAAAAACAAGGATGAGTCGCTGAGGGCGGCAACTTTGGTGCAGATTTGCTAAAAAGAAAAAATCAAGCCCAGCAACCAAATGAATTTTAATGGTTGCTGGGCTTGAATTGGTGTATGCGGAGAAGTGGCGAGCGACTGAGACTGTGAGCGTTTTCCGTCAGGGTTGTGGTTTTTCGAACCTGAAGCTGTCGAGGAAGCTGGTGTCGAACTCGCCGCTTCTGAAGACCGGGTCGTGCATGACCTGCTTGTGGAAAGGAATGGTGGTCTTGATGCCCACGACGATGAACTCGTCAAGCGCTCTCGACATGCGGGCGATCGCCTCGTCGCGGTTATGGGCGGTGACGATGAGCTTGCCGATCATGGAGTCGTAGTTCGACGGCACGACGTAGCTGGCGTAGCAGTGCGAATCGACCCTCACGCCAGGGCCGCCGGGCGTGTGGAACACCTGGACTTCGCCGGGTGACGGCCTGAACATGTGTTCGGGGTCTTCGGCGTTGATGCGGCACTCGATGGAGTGACCTCTCGGCGTGAAGACTTTTCCGGCCATGCTTTCTCCGGCGGCGATTTTGATCTGCTCACGGACAATATCGACATCGTAGCGCTGCTCGGTGACCGGATGCTCCACCTGGATACGGGTGTTCATCTCCATGAAGTAGAACTTCTTGTGCTTGTCGAGCAGGAACTCGATGGTGCCTGCGCCTTCGTAGTTGATCGCCTTGGCCGCCGCGATGGCCGCCGCGCCCATCTCCGCCCGAAGCTCTTCGCTGACCACCGGCGACGGGGTCTCCTCGATCAGCTTCTGGTGGCGGCGCTGTACGGTGCAGTCGCGCTCACCGAGGTGAAACACGTTGCCATGCTGGTCGGCCAGAATCTGGATCTCGATGTGGCGTGGATTTTCAAGGAACTTCTCGATGTAGACGCCGCTGTTGCCGAAAGCCATGCCGGCTTCGCTCTGGGCAGTCTTGAGATTCTTTTCGAGCTGGCTCTCTTCGTGCACCACACGCATTCCCTTTCCGCCGCCGCCAGCCGTCGGCTTGATGATGACCGGATAGCCGATCTTTTTGGCGGTTTCAATGGCGTGGGCCACATCTTCGACCAGCCCTTCGCTTCCGGGGACAACCGGCACGCCGGCGGCAATCATGGTCGATTTGGCGGTATTCTTGTCGCCCATCTTGTTGATCATCTCAGCCGAAGGGCCGATGAACTTGATGTTCGAGGAGTGGCACACCTCCGAGAAGTCGGCATTCTCGGCAAGGAATCCGTAGCCGGGATGAATGGCGTCGGCGTTGGTGACCTCGGCGGCGGCAATGATCCGGGGAATATTCAGGTAGCTCTCTCTCGAAAGCGGCGGCCCGATGCAGACCGCCTCGTCGGCATACCTGACATGAAGGGAATCGACATCGGCGGTCGAATAGACGGCCACCGTGCAGATGCCCATCTCGCGACAGGTGTGCATGACCCGCAAGGCGATCTCCCCGCGGTTGGCTATGAGTATTTTCTTGAACAAGGTGTAGTGCGATTGACGTTATGGCTTGACTCGGAACAGTACCTGATTGTATTCGACAGGCTGTCCGTTTTCAATGAGAACTTCGACAATGGTTCCTGAAACTTCCGACTCGATCTCGTTCATCAGCTTCATGGCTTCGATGATGCAGAGCGGATCGCCGGGCTTGACCTTGTCGCCCTCGTTGACGAACGGCAGCGAATCCGGTGATGGCGAGCGGTAGAAGGTGCCCACGATAGGCGAATGAATGTCGAGAAGGTCAGAGGCGGCAGGTTCAGCAGCAGACGAAGCCGGTTGTTCCTGCACGACAGTCCTGGCGACAGGCTGAGAAACCTGAACGGGCTGCGCAGTGACAGGGGCGGCTGGCAATGCAGCCTGGGCTTTCGAGTTGTTTCGTCTCAGCGTGATTTCGGACTGACCGTCCTTGATAATCACTTCATCGAGAGATGAAACGTTGACGTACTCGATAAGCTGCTGGATTTCCTTGAGGTTCATGTTTGTGGTCTTAAGATTTTATGCGCAATTCTATAAGAACAGTCAAAAAATTTACTTTTTAACACGATCCATGTATTCTCCGCTTCTGGTGTCGATGCGGACGATGCTGCCGGTCTGAATGAACATCGGCACGTTCACTTCCGCGCCAGTTTCGACGATGGCCGACTTGGTGCCGCTGGTGGCGCGGTCGTCCTTGCTTGCCGGGCTGGTTTCGGTGACTTCGAGTTCGACGAAGGTCGGCAGTTCGACTTCGAGAATCGAGCCGTCATCGGCGAAGACAATATCGACGTTGATGCCGTCCTTGATGAAGCGGGCCGATGAGCCAATAGCCACCTCCTGAACGTTGATCTGGTCGTAGGTGTCGGTATCCATCATGACGTAGTCGCTGCCGTCGCGATAGAGGTACTGGTATTTTTTCCTCTCGGTGACGATGACGTCAACCTGCTCTGAGGCGCTGAAGCGGTACTCGACGTTGCGACCGGTCTTGAGGTTCTTCATGCTGGCCTGATAAAAAGCGCGAAGGTTGCCGGGCGTACGGTGAACAAGACTTTCGATGCTGTGCGGCACCCCATTCCAGCGAATGATGGCGCCTCGCGAGACGTTGCTGATTGAAACCATGACTTGACTTGCAGATAGCGATACAGAGTTGAGCCTGAATATCGAAGTTGAAAAGTTAAAAGGCACATAATATAATACAGCCGCAACTGAATAACAATGACCATCCAAGAGCCGCACGGCATAAGGGATAAAAACAAATTGGATGTTTGTGGCTCAGTCTTTAAATTGAATTATTGTAGTAATTGGAAATGAGCGAGCTAAATTTCCCCCAACGTAAATGGTAAACTTCTTATGTCGAAAGCCGAGTTAGTAGAACAAATCGCAGAGCAGACCGGTTTGACCAAGGCTGATGCTGAAAAAGCGGTAAATGCATTCATCAATGTAGTGACCTCGACCCTGAAGGGAGGCGATGATGTAACTCTGGTGGGTTTTGGTACTTTCTCCACCGGTGAGCGAGCAGAGCGTCAGGGTCGCAATCCCCAGACTGGCGAGTCCATCACCATCTCCGCGAAGAAAGTGGTCAAGTTCAAGCCAGGCAAAGCCCTGAAGGAAGAGGTTGGTAGCTAAGCCATTATTGATGAGTAAGATACCATCGTTAGAATTTTCGAAGTCCATCATACGCCTGTGCCGTGATGGACTTTTTTTATAAGGAGCAAGCGTGTTATGGCTGGTAAAGTTGTCCTCGATTTTGAAAAGCCCCTGTATGAGCTCGAAGAGAAGCTCAACGAAATGCGGGTCTACCTGAAAAGCGGAGAGGTCGATTCCATGGCGGAGGGCCGTGCGGGCCTGCGCCGGGAGATCGAATCGCTCGAACTGAAGGTAGGATCGCTTCGCAAAACGATTTACAAAAATCTGACCCGCTGGCAGAAGGTGCAGTTGGCCCGTCATCCAGAGCGTCCGTATACGCTCGATTACATCTACATGATGACGAAAGACTTCGTCGAGCTGTCGGGAGATCGCAATTTCGGCGACGACAAGGCGATCATCGGCGGATTCGCCCGGATCGAAGATGAGGAGAGAGGATTTTCGCAAAGCGTCATGGT